>JALYVC010000502.1 GCA_030853445.1 Actinomycetota bacterium
CGCTTGAGGTTGTCGGCGGCCGCGGCCTCCAGGTCTCCCCATGCCACCCCGGCCGCGTCAGCCGCACCGGCCAGGTCGATCGCGTTGACATCGCGGTGCGAGGCCACCGTGGGGGCCAGCTCGGCCGTGCGGCCGGTCACGAGGTTGACGACGCCGCCGGGAACGTCGCTGGTGGCGAGGCACTCGGCGAGGGTGACGGCCGGCAGCGGCCGCTCCTCACTGGTGGCGACCACGACGGTGTTGCCCGAGCAGATGGCGGGCGCCACGACGCTGACCAGCCCCAGCAGCGAGGAGGCCTGGGGAGCGAGGATGCCGACCACCCCGGTGGGCTCGGGCGCGCTGATGTCGAAGTAGGGGCCGGCCACGGGGTTGAGCCCGCCCAGCACCTGGGCGAGCTTGTCGGTCCACCCGGCGTACCAGACCCAGCGGTCGACGGCGGCGGAGACGACGGCTCGAGACGCTGCCGGGGTCAGACCCTCGGCGGCGGCGACCTCGGCGGCCAGCTGCTCGGCCCGGCCCTCCATCACCTCGGCGACGCGGTAGAGCACCTGCCCGCGGTTGTAGGCCGTGGCGCCGGCCCAACCGGCGAAGGCGCCCCGTGCGGCGACGACCGCGTCACGGACATCCTTGCGCGAGCCCAGGGCGGCGTTGGCCAGGAAGCGGGGGCTGCGCCGGCCCGCGGGCGCCGAGTGCACGGCATACGAGCGGCCGGACTCGCTTCTCGGGAACGCACCTCCGATGTAGAGCTTGTAGGTCTTGCGCACGTCTAGGCGCGAGTCGCTCTGTCGCACAACGGTCTGGCGCGCGGTAGGGGTGGTGCTCATGCCTGGTCTCCGGTCGTAACGTAGCCCTCGAGCCCGTGGCGACCGCCCTCGCGGCCGTAACCCGACTCCTTGTAGCCCCCGAAGGGGGAGGTGGGGTCGAAGCGGTTGAAGGTGTTGGCCCAGACCACGCCGGCGCGCAGCTGGTCGGCCGTCCACAGGATGCGCGAGCCCTTCTCGCTCCACACGCCCGCCGAGAGGCCGTAGGGAGTGTTGTTGGCCTTGGCGACGGCCTCCTGCGGCGTGCGGAAGGTGAGCACCGACAGCACGGGCCCGAAGACCTCCTGCTGCGCGATGGTGTGCGCCTGGGCCACGTTGGTGAACACCGTCGGGGGGAACCAGAAACCCCGTGACGGCAGCTCACAGGCCAGGCTCCAGCGCTCGGCGCCCTCGCGCTCACCGATGTCGGACAGCTCGTGGATGCGCTGCAGCTGGGCGGCGGAGTTGATCGCGCCGAGGTCGGTGTTCTTGTCGAGCGGGTCGCCGACGCGCAGGGTCTCGAGACGTCGCTTGAGACGCCGGACGACCTCGTCGGCCACGGACTCCTGCACCAGCAGCCGCGACCCGGCACAGCAGACATGGCCCTGGTTGAAGAAGATCCCCGTGACGATGCCCTCGACCGCCGAGTCGATGGGGGCGTCGTCGTAGACGATGTTGGCGGCCTTGCCGCCGAGCTCGAGGGTGGCACGCTTGCGGGTGCCGGAGATCGAGCGGGCGATCTGCCGGCCGACCGCGGTCGAGCCCGTGAAGGCGACCTTGTCGACGCCGGGGTGCTCGACGAGGGCCTGACCCGTGGCGCCGGCACCGGTGACGATGTTGACGACTCCGGGGGGCAGCTCCGCCTGCTGGCAGATCTCGGCGAAGAGCAGCGCCGTCAGCGGTGTCGTCTCGGCGGGCTTGAGCACCACCGTGTTGCCGCAGGCGAGGGCAGGCGCGATCTTCCACGCGAGCATCAGCAGGGGGAAGTTCCAGGGGATGACCTGGCCCACCACGCCGACCGGGCGGGGGTCCGGCCCCACGCCCGCGTAGCCCAGCTTGTCGGCCCAGCCCGCGTGGTAGAAGAAGTGCGCCGCGGCCAGGGGCACGTCGACGTCGCGCGACTCCTTGATCGGCTTGCCGTTGTCGAGGGTCTCGAGCACCGCCAGCTCGCGGGCGCGCTCCTGGATGATGCGCGCGATGCGGAAGAGGTACTTGCCACGGTCGGCACCGGGCATCCGGCCCCACACGCCGCGGTAGGCCGCTCGCGCCGCGCGCACGGCCCGGTCGACGTCGTCGGCACTGCCGTCGGTGACCTCGGCCAGCACCTCCTCCGTGGCGGGGCTGATCGTCGTGAAGGTGCTGCCGCCCCGGCCCTCGACGAACTCGCCGCCGATGAAGAGCCCGTAGGAGGAGCGCAGGTCGACGACGGCGCGCGACTCCATCGCCGGTGCGTACTCGAGCTTGCCCATGATGTGCCTGTGTCCTTGCGTCGTGGTCAGTCGGTCGACACGTCGTCGGTGCCGGCGTAGACCCCGGTCGTGAGCTTCTGCCGCTGCCGCAGCAGGTCGGTGAGCAGGCCGGAGGCGCCGAAGCGGAACCAGTCGGGGTCGAGCCAGTCGTCGCCAGCGACCTCGCTGACCATGACGAGGTACTTCATCGCGTCCTTGGTGGTGCGGATGCCGCCGGCCGGCTTGACCCCCACCTGCGTGCCGGTGAGGTCGCGCCAGTCGCGCACCGCCTCGAGCATCACCAGCGTCACCGGCAGGGTGGCGGCCGGCGAGATCTTGCCCGTGGAGGTCTTGATGAAGTCGCCGCCGGCGAGCATGGCCAGGTGCGAGGCCCGGCGCACGTTGTCGTAGGTCACGAGCTCACCGGTCTCGAGGATCACCTTGAGGTGCGCCGCCGTGCCGTCGTCACGCACGCACGCGGCCTTGACGGCTGCGATCTCGTTGAAGACGTCGAGGTAGCGGCCGGAGAGGAACGCCCCGCGGTCGATCACCATGTCGATCTCGTCGGCCCCCGCACGTACGGCGTCGCGGGTGTCGGCGAGCTTGACCGGCATACTGGCCCGCCCTGACGGGAAGGCGGTGGCGACGGCGGCGACGTGGACACCGCTGTCGCCGAGGGCTGCTCGCGCTGTGGCGACCATGTCGCCGTAGACGCAGACGGCCGCAGGCCGCGGGGTGGCGGGGTCGCCGGGGTCGGGCACGAGGGCCTTGGCGCACAGCGAGCGCACCTTGCCGTGGGTGTCGTTGCCCTCGAGGGTCGTCAGGTCGATCATCGAGATCGCGGTGTCGATGGCCCAGGCCTTCGCGGTGGTCTTGAGCGAGCGGGTGCCCAGCCCGGCGGCGCGCGACTCGGCGCCGACCTGGTCGACACCGGGCAGGCCGTGCAGCCAGCCGGTGAGAGCGGAACCGGTGAGGCGGGAGACCCCGAGCACGTCGCGGGCGGTGGCGGTCGCGTCGCCCCGGACGGGAGCGGCGGCGTCGCCCTTGACGGTGCCCTTGACGGTGCCCTTGACGGTGGTGGTCACCGGGGGAGTCTACGGCGCATGAGACGATGGGAGCTCCCACGTCCCCGTCGGGAAGCGGCTCCTGGCCGCTCGAGCAGACCCCCCATGGAGTGACCGGCATGGCAAGCCACCCCGTCTCGACGCAGGCGCTGCGAACGCTGCGTCAGCGCGGTTCCATCGCGCTCGGGGCGATCGCGATGCTGTGCGGTTTCGGCCTCGCGCTGTGGTCGCTGGCCGGCGGCGAGCCGTCCCTGGTCTTCATCGGGATCATGCTCCTCGTCGGCAGCGGCGGGTGGGTCTTCTTCGTGCGGCCGGCGCTCGTCATCTCGATGCACGGGGTGCACGTGCACAACCCGCTGCGACGCACCGTGGTGCCCTGGGCGCAGGTCGTCGACGTGGGCACGCGATGGAACCTCGAGATCTACCACGGCGAGCGTCGCACCGCCGCCTGGGCGATCGCGTCGCACGTCGAGCGGCCGCGCGGGTCGGGGCTGCTCAGCATCGTCAACGGTCGCCTCGGCGGGGCCGACTCCGGGCCCCCGCCGCCCAAGGGCGTCACGGTCCAGTCGGCAGCCCAGTCGGTCGAGCTCGCCCGGCAGGAGTGGACCGAGATGGTCGTCGACCGCCGCCCCGAGGTCTCCGCCGAGGGTGAGGTCGAGAGGTCGTGGGACTGGGTCGACGTCGCGGCGCTCGGGGTGCCGCTGCTCGTGGTCGTGGCGAGCCTGCTGGGCTGAGACCCGTCGTGGTGTCCACGACGGCGAAGACGGAGCCGCTGTGCGGACGCGACCGTGTGGATGAGGCTGTTCCGGGTCGATGTCGGTCAGAATGGTGCGCATGTCGAAGACGCCGCATGACAACCCGGAACAGCTGGCCAAGATCCAGCTCATCCTCCTGCCGGGGGAGCTTATCCTCGCCGTCTACGACGGGTCGGGTGGCAGCACCGGGATGGTTGCACTGACCGACCGCCGGGTCATCCTGCAGGACAACACGTTCGTGGGTGGCAAGTCGGGCATCACGAGCCTTCCCTACGGCCGTATCCAGTGCGTCTCGTTCATCCTCGACCGGGCGAGCGCGATGCGCGCCGCGTCGAGCTCGGTGGTCTCGATCCAGATGCCAGGCCAGGCCTTCGAGATCCAGTTCAGGGGCGCCGAGCAGGCGCGCCACACCCACGACGTCGTGCTCACCCACCTCGTGCACGGCTGAGCGAGCGCCTCAGGAAGGGGTCCTGATCGGGCGGCAGAACTCGAGGTCCTAGACGGCGCAGGAGTCCCCGTCGCAGGCGCCGACCGGCGACGAACCACCCTCGGAGGCCGACGACCCGGCCAGCACGGTCAACGGAGCATGCTCCACCCAGGCGCGTTCGAGAGCCTCGAGCACGACGTCAGCGGGCTGGGCCCCCGAGATGCCGTACTTCCCGTCGATCACGAAGAACGGGACCCCACTGATGCCGTATGCCCGGGCCTGCTCCTCGTCCGCGCGGACCGCGTCGGCGTACCGGGCCGAGGCGAGGACGGCCTCCACGTCATCGGCGGGCAACCCGACCTCGACGGCGTGCGCGCGCAGCGACGCGTGGTCCGACGGCGGCGACCCCTCGCTGAAGGTGGCGTGGTCGAGCCGCTCCTTGAGCGCGTCCTGCAGGCCGTGCTCGCGGGCGAGGTGCAGCAGTCGGTGGGCGTCGAACGTGTTGCCGGGGCGGGCCAGCTCGAAGTGGAAGTCGAGCCCTTCCTCGGCCGCAGTCCTCGTCATCGCGTCCAGCGTGCCCTGCGCCTGGTCGAGGGGCATCCCGTACTTGCTGGCCAGCCGCTCGGCATAGCGGCCCTGCTCCGCCCCGCTCGGCGCCGCCGCCGGGTCGAGCTCGAAGCTGCGCCACACCAGCTCGACGTCGTCGCGGCGGGCGAACCGCGCCAAGGCGCCCTCGAACCGCCGCTTGCCGATGTAGCACCACGGGCAGACCACGTCCGACCAGATCTCCACTGTCATCGTCACGACCGTGCAACCGTGCAGCCCACCAGACCATTCCGACGCGACCTGCGCCTAGGACCGCGTGAGGGCCTCGAGCTCCTCGCGCACCGTGGCGAGCCGGTCTGACGCCGTACGACGTGCGGCCGCAAGGGCAGCGGGGTCGTCACCGGAGCCGGCCACGACCGGCTCGACGCACTCGAGGTAGACCTTGACCTTGGGCTCGGTGCCGGAGGGGCGCACGATGACGCGGGAGCCGTCGGCGAGCCACCAGCGCAGGCCCTCGGTGGGAGGGAGCCCGCCGTCACCGCGGGCGAGGTCGTCGACGTGGGTGACGGGGGAGCCGCCCACCGCGGTGGGCGGCTGGGACCGCAGGCGGCCCATGAGCCCGTCGGTCTGGGCGCGGTCGGTCACCCGCACCGAGAAGGAGTCGGTGGCGTGCACGCCGTGCGCCACGGCGAGGTCGGCGAGCAGGTCGAGCAGGGTGCGACCCTGAGCCTTCGAGGTGGCGGCCAGCTCGGCCAGCACCAGCGCGGCACTCACGCCGTCCTTGTCGCGCACCGTGCCGGGGGCGACGCAGTAACCCAGCGCCTCCTCGTAGCCGTAGGCGAGCCCGGGCACCCGGGCGATCCACTTGAAGCCGGTGAGGGTCTCCTCGTGGGCGACGCCGGCGGCCGCGGCCATGACCGCGAGCAGGCGCGAGGAGACGATCGAGTTGGCCAGCACGCCACCGTCGGGGATGCCCCGGGCCAGCAGGTGCGCGCCGAGGAGCGCGCCCACCTCGTCACCGCGCAGCATCCGCCAGTCGCCGACCGCCGGGTCGAGCACCGCTGCGGCGACGCGGTCGGCGTCGGGGTCGTTGGCGATGACGAGGTCGGGGGTCACGTCGCGCGCGAGAGCCAGGGCGGCGTCGATGGCGCCGGGCTCCTCGGGGTTGGGGAAGGCCACGGTCGGGAAGTCGGGGTCGGGCTCGGCCTGGCTCGGCACCGCCAGCGGCACGGGGAAGCCGGCCCGCTCGAAGGCGGCCAGCACCACGTCGTTGCCCACGCCGTGCAGGGAGGTGTGCACGACCGAGAGGTCGCGGGGGGAGTCGGGGGTGACGACGCGGCCCACGGCGCCGAGGTAGTCGTCGACGAGGTCGTTGCTCAGGGTCTCCCACCCGTCGTCGGTCACCGCGATGTCAGCTGTCTGCTCGATCGCGTTGATGTGGGCGGCGATCTGCGCGTCGACCGGCGGCACGATCTGGCTGCCGTCGCCGAGGTAGACCTTGTATCCGTTGTCCTGCGAAGGGTTGTGGCTTGCGGTGACCATGACGCCGGCGTCGGCGCCGAGGTGGCGGATCGCGAAGGCCAGCACGGGTGTCGGCAGGGGGTGGGGGAGCACGCTGGCCCGCCCCCCGGCCGCGACGACGACGGCAGCGGTGTCGCGGGCGAAGACGTTGGAGTTGTGGCGCGCGTCGTAGCCGACGACCACCATCGGCTCGGCGATCCCGCCCTCGGCCTGCAGCCACGACACGAGCCCGGAGGCGGCGCGCAGCACCACGGCGCGGTTCATGCGGTTGGGCCCGGCGCCGAGCGCGCCTCGCAGCCCTGCGGTCCCGAACTCGAGCAGTCCTGAGAAACGATCAGCGAGGTCGGCTGCTGCGCTCTCGTCACCGGCCTCGGCCCCGGCCAGCACGTCGGTCAGCTCGGCCCGGGTCGCCGGGTCGGGGTCGTCGTCGATCCAGCCGCGCGCGCGGTGGAGCAGGTCGCTGAGGTCGGGGGTGGACGGCATACGGGCTCCTGGGATCGGGCGGTGCGTCAGACGAGGCGGGCGACGACCTGCGCCAGCAGGTCTCCGCAGCGCTCCGCGGCGGCCTGCCCGGCCTCGAGGACCTCGGCGTGCGAGAGGGGCTGGTCGGAGATGCCGGCGGCAAGGTTGGTGACGAGCGAGATGCCGAGCACCTCGAGGCCGACGTGGCGGGCGGCGATGGCCTCGAGGGTGGTCGACATACCGACCAGGTCGGCACCCAGGATGCCGGCCATGCGCACCTCGGCGGGCGTCTCGTAGTGCGGCCCGCGGAACTGCGCGTAGACACCCTCGTCGAGCCCGGGGTCGATCTCGTGGGCGATGGCGCGCAGCCGGGAGGAGTAGAGGTCGGTGAGGTCGACGAAGGTCGCGCCCTCGAGCGGTGAGGTGGCAGTGAGGTTGAGGTGGTCGCTGATCAGGACGGGCGTCCCCGGGCCCCACGCGGGGTTGAGGCCTCCGCAGCCGTTGGTGAGGACGACCGTGGTGCAGCCGGCGGCCCTCGCGGTGCGCACGGCGTGCACGACGGCCCGCACGCCACGGCCCTCGTAGTAGTGCGTGCGGGTGCCGAAGACGAGCGCCCGCTTGCCGGTGTCGCCGATGGCCACCGAGCGCAGCTCACCGGAGTGGCCGGCCACGGCTGCCTTGCGGAAGCCCGGCACCTCGTCGTTGGGCACGGTGGCGAGGGTCGCGCCGATGCGGTCGGCCGTCTGCCCCCAGCCGGAGCCCAGCACGAGGGCCACATCATGGGCAGCCGCGCCCGTGCGCTCGGCGATGACCTCGGCGGCGGCGGCGGCGACGGCGAAGGGGTCGGTGCCCACGTCGGCGAGGTCGGGGACGTCAGTGCTCACGGGAACCGAGCCTAGTGTGCCCGCCGGCGCCGCCGGCGCCGCCGGGACGCCATCCGAGCTCAGGGGGTCGACTTGACGCAGCGTCGACGCAGTTGACGCCCGGTGCTCCATGCGTCGAGTCCGTCGACGCTGCGTCGAGTCGGGAAACGGCGGGGCTTGACGCAGCGTCGGGGCGCTTGTAGCCCGGTGCTCCATGCGTCGAGTCCGTTGACGCTGCGTCGAGTCGACCTCCAGCGGGCCGGTGCAGACCGCCGCACCGCGTCTCCGCGCCGAAATGCGTCGGTGGTTTGATGGGGGGCGTGAGCTCACAGCGTCCGACCGTCGTCATCCTCGGAGGGGGGCCCGGGGGGTATGAAGCCGCGCTGGTCGCCGTGCGCTCCGGCGCCGAGGTCACCGTCGTCGACCGAGACGGGCTCGGCGGCGCCTGCGTCCTCACCGACTGCGTGCCCAGCAAGGCCCTGGTGTCGACCGCCGCCTTCATGGGAGGCCTGTCCACCGGCGACACGCTGGGGGTGCGTGGCGCCGACGCCGTCGGGGTCGACCTGCGAGCCGTCAACCGCCGCATCCTCGGCCTCGCCGCCAGCCAGAGCGACGACATCCATCGCAAGCTCGACGCCGAAGGGGTGCGCATCGTCACCGGCGCCGCCACCCTGCTCGCCCCCGACCGGGTGCGGGCGCAGGCGGCCGACGGCACGAGCGAGGACCTCGACGCCGACGTCGTGCTCGTCGCCACCGGTGCCACCCCGCGCACGATGCCGACCGCCGAGCCCGACGGCGAACGCATCCTCACCTGGCAGCAGGTCTACGCCCTCACCGAGCTGCCGCAGCACCTCGTCGTCGTCGGTTCCGGCGTCACCGGAGCCGAGCTGGCGCACGCGTACCTCGGGCTCGGTGTGCCGGTCACCCTCGTCTCCTCCCGCGAGCGCGTGCTGCCGGGGGAGGACGCCGACGCGGCCCGGGTCATCGAGGACGTCTTCCGCCGCGACGGCATGACCGTGCTCGGGCGCTCGCGGATGGCCGCGGTCGAGCGCACGGCCGACGGCGTGCGGGTGACCCTCGTCGACGGGCGCACCGTCGACGGCTCGCACGCGCTGCTCGCGGTCGGCTCCGTGCCGCAGACGGCCGGGCTGGGTCTCGCCGAGTCCGGTGTCGAGGTGACCGAGTCGGGTCACGTCGTGGTCGACGGCGTCTCGCGCACGTCGGTGCGGGGCGTCTACGCCGCCGGAGACTGCACCGGTGTCCTGCCGCTCGCGTCGGTGGCGGCCATGCAGGGGCGGATCGCCATGTGGCACGCCCTCGGTGACGCGGTGACGCCGCTGCGCCTCAGCCGGGTGTCGGCCAACATCTTCACCTCGCCCGAGATCGCCACCGTCGGCATCAGCCAGCAGCAGCTCGACGACGGGTTGACCGAGGCCGACGTCGACGTGCTCCCGCTCGCGACCAACGCCCGCGCCAAGATGGACTCCTTCGAGGACGGCTTCGTCAAGGTCTTCTCGCGCAAGGGCAGCGGCACGGTCTGCGGGGGCGTCGTCGTCGCGCCCCGCGCGTCCGAGCTGATCTACCCCATCGCCCTCGCCGTGCAGAACCACCTCAACGTCGACGAGGTCGCCTCGACCTTCACGGTCTACCCCTCGATGAGCGGCTCGATCGGCGAGGCCGCCCGACGGCTCCACCACGCCTGAGCCGGTTCGAGGCAGTGGAGCGACACGCGTCGCTCGGTACGAGGCGCCCTAACGGCCAGTCGGCCGGTCTGCCGGGCCGGTCGGGGGCTCGGTCGGGGGCTCGGTCGGCGGGTCGGCCGGGGGACCGCCCCGGCTCAGGTTCGGGTCGCTCTCCCGGGCGAACCCGGCCCGCTCGTCCCAGCCCTCCTCGCGAGCCCAGCGCTCGCGCCGCTGGCGGGACAGGTTGGCCCGCACCCGGCGCCACAGCGGCCAGACCGCGGCCGCGACGACGATGAGCACGACCAGGCCCCCCCAGTTGAAGCCGGACGACGTCGAGGCCGCCGATGGCAGCAGGGTGGCGATCATGGGAAGGAGTCTAGGCAGGCGGTGCCGGTGGGTCGGTCAGGGCTCGACCACCGAGCCGGGGACGCAACGGGGGTTGGTCCCCCTGGGACCGAACCGCAGTCCTGACCGGTCAGCAGGTCGGGCACGGGCGACCTCGTCCCTTCAGCCCTCGGCCGCAGCGTCGTGGATCTGCGCGATGACGGCACCGCTGGTGACGGTGGCACCGACCTCGGCGGTCAGGCCGGTGACGACGCCCGCCTTGTGGGCGTTGATCGGCTGCTCCATCTTCATCGCCTCGATGACGACGATGGTCTGGCCCACCTCGACCGTGTCGCCCTCGGCGACGGAGATCTTGACCACGGTGCCCTGCATCGGTGCGGTGAGCGAGTCGCCCGAGGCCGCCGCCGACGAGCCCGACCCGCCCGCGCGGCGGGGGGCCTTCTTCTTCGCGCTCGAGCCGCCACCACCGAGCGACAGACCACCGGGCAGGGAGACCTCGAGCCGCCGGCCACCGACCTCGACGACGACGGTCTGACGCTCGTCGGCCTCGTCGTCGGGGGCTGCACCCCCGGCATACGCCTCGATCTGGTTGTCGAAGTCGGTCTCGATCCACCGGGTGTGGATCGTGAAGGGCTCCTGCGGGTCGGCCGGGGCGAACGCAGGGTCGCGCACGACCACCCGGTGGAAGGGCAGCACGGTGGGCATGCCTTCGACGACGAACTCGTCGAGGGCGCGCCGGGCACGCTCGATCGCCTGCTGACGGGTGGCGCCGGTGACGATGAGCTTGGCCAGCATCGAGTCGAAGGCGCCGCCGATGACGTCGCCGGAGACCACCCCCGAGTCGACGCGCACGCCGGGGCCCGACGGCTGCACGTAGCGCGTGACCGACCCCGGTGCAGGCAGGAAGCCACGGCCGGCGTCCTCGCCGTTGATGCGGAACTCGATCGAGTGCGCGTGGGGCGTCGGGTCGTCGTAGCCGAGCTCCTCACCGTTGGCGATGCGGAACTGCTCGCGCACGAGGTCGATCCCCGTGACCTCCTCGGACACCGGGTGCTCGACCTGCAGACGGGTGTTGACCTCGAGGAAGGAGATGCGGCCGTCGACACCGACGAGGAACTCGCACGTGCCGGCGCCGACGTAGCCCGCCGCCAGGAGGATGTCCTTCGACGCCTTGACGAGCTCGGCGTTCTGCGCGTCGGTGAGGAACGGCGCGGGCGCCTCCTCGACGAGCTTCTGGTTGCGGCGCTGCAGCGAGCAGTCGCGGGTCGAGACGACGACGACGTTTCCGTGGCTGTCGGCCAGGCACTGGGTCTCGACGTGGCGCGGGTGGTCGAGGAAGCTCTCGACGAAGCACTCGCCGCGCCCGAACGCGCTGATCGCCTCACGCACGGCCGAGTCGTAGAGGTCGGGGATCTCCTCCATGGTGCGCACGACCTTGAGGCCGCGCCCGCCTCCGCCGTACGCCGCCTTGATGGCGACCGGCAGCCCGTGCTCCTGCGCGAAGGCGACGACCTCGTCGGAGCCCTCGACGGGTTCCTTGGTGCCCGGCACGAGCGGCGCGCCCGCACGGGTGGCGATGTGGCGCGCCTTCACCTTGTCACCGAGGGAGTCGATGGCGAGCGCGCCGGGCCCGATCCAGATCAGCCCGGCGTCGACGACGGCCTGGGCGAAGGAGGCGTTCTCCGACAGGAACCCGTAGCCCGGGTGCACCGCGTCGGCACCGGAGCGCCGGGCGACGTCGAGCAGCTTCTCCTGCACGAGGTAGCTGTCGCCGGGCGTGCTGCCCCCCAGGCTGAAGGCCTCGTCGGCCTCCCTCACGTGGAGCGCGTCGCGGTCGGGCTCGGCGTAGACGGCCACCGACGCATAGCCGGCGTCCTTGCACGCCCGGGCCACGCGCACAGCGATTTCGCCCCGGTTGGCGATCAGCACCTTCGAGATCTGCGGCATGCCCCGGACTCTAGCGTCGAGCGACCCCCTGGTGACGCCGAGCCCCGTCGGGGCAGGCGCGAGCCTCGTCACACCCTGCCCGGGGGGTCGGCCAGGGGACACGAGGCCGGGGTTGGGGCACGGCCTCGAGGTCGTCGACCAGGCCGAGGTTCGTCGGGGCCCACCCGGTCCGCTGCCGGATGGGGGGTCGTCCGTCCGCGCGTCCAGGCCGAACGAGCCCCGATCCACCCCATGGACCGTCCGGTCAGCGCAGGATCTCGGTCACCACGTGCCAGAAACCCGTCCGGAGCGCGCTGCGCGCCTCGTCGGGCACGTCGTACTCGCCGATGCGGGCCGAGAGGTCGGTGAGCAGGGTGCGGTCGAGGTCGGGTGGGATGAAGGGTCGCCCGTCGAGCAGCCGCCGATGGTCGTCGGCGCTCGCGGTAGCCGCCCAGGTGCCGACGACCTTGCGGCACACCGACTCCACCACCTCGGGGTCGTGGGCCGGAGGCCCCAGCAGGTAGCCGGACGAGCCGTTGGTGGTGCTGGAGTAGACGACCACCGGGCGTTCCGGCACCGGCGCCGCGGCAGGGACCGAGGGCGTACGGGGTCGTGGCCGCGCGAGGTCAGCGGGTGAGGGGGAGGTCGACCCCGAGGGAGCCGGCGCCGGTGAGGGGTGGGCGGCCACGCCGGGGGC
>JALYVC010000514.1 GCA_030853445.1 Actinomycetota bacterium
GCGCCAGCCGGGCCTGCTGGGGCTGCTCTACTCGGTCGAGACCGTGGGCGGGTTGCTGGCCGCCCTCACCTCGGGGTGGACCACGCGGGTCCACCACCACGGCCGAGCCGTCGTCCTCGCGGCCGCCGGCTGGGGCGCGGCCATCGTCCTCGCCGGCGCCACCGACCACGCGGCGGTGGTGCTGCTGGGCTTCGCCGTCGGGGGCGCCTTCGACCAGCTCAGCGGCATCTTCCGCGGCACCATCTGGCACCAGACCATCCCCGACTCGATGCGAGGGCGGCTGGCGGGCATCGAGATGCTGTCCTACTCCCTCGGACCCCTCGGCGGCCAGGTGCGCTCAGGGCTCGTCGCCGACCGCTTCGGCGTGCGCCAGTCCATCGTGTCGGGAGGGATCCTGTGCGTCGTGGGCGTCGGGGCGACGGCCGCCTGGCTACGGGGATTCTGGGCCTACGACGAGCGCACCGACCCGTATGCCGCCCACGAGCGGCGGGTGCGAGCCGAGCGCGCCACCCCCGACGACTGACCGGTGACGCCCCAGCGGGCGTCGGCCGGTCAGACCGTGCGTGCGACAGGGTCCGCTCAGCTCTTGGCCTCCCCCGCGGCGCCCCACTCCTTGTCCTCGGCGTCCCACTTCTCGGTGCGCTCACGGGCGCTCTGCAGGGCGTGGCCCGCCTCGTCAGCCGTCGCGTAGGGGCCCATGACCTTCGCCCCCTGGCTCTTGTTCTCGTCGGTCTCGACCTGACCGCTGTCGATGTTGTACCAGTACTGCACGCGGGTCTCCTTCGTCGTGAGCAGGTGCCGTCCGGAGTCCGGCGAGACGGCGGGACGCCGTCGGCCACTACGTACCCGCTCTCCTAGACTGCACCGTATGCCGGTCACGTACGCAAGCGTCGCTCCTGCCGACGTCTCCCCCCTGCGGATGGTGCCTCAGGGGATCACCCGCCCGGAGTATGTCGGTCACCCCGCGCCCAAGCCGTTCGCCGGGTCGGAGGTCAAGGACGCCGAGACCGTCGAGAAGATGCGCGCAGCCGGGCGGATCGCCGCGCAGGCGATGGCGGCCGCAGCGGGGGTCATCGCACCCGGCGTGACCACCGAGGAGATCGACCGCGTCGGGCACGAGTTCCTCCTCGACCATCATGCCTACCCGTCGACCCTCGGCTACCGCGGTTTCCCCAAGTCGCTGTGCACCTCGGTCAACGAGGTGATCTGCCACGGCATCCCCGACAGCCGACGGCTCGAGGACGGCGACATCGTCAACATCGACATCACGGCCTTCGTCGACGGCGTGCACGGCGACACCGACGCGACCTACCTGTGCGGCGACGTCGACGAGGAGTCGCGCCTGCTGGTGGAGCGCACCCACGAGGCGATGATGCGCGGCATCAAGGCGGCTCGGGCCGGCCGTCAGGTCAACGTCATCGGGCGCGTCATCGAGTCCTACGCCAGGCGCTTCGGCTACGGCGTGGTGCGCGACTACACCGGGCACGGCATCGGCACGACCTTCCACAGCGGCCTGATCATCCCTCACTACGACTCGGCGCCGGCCTACGACACCGTCATCGAGGTGGGCATGACGTTCACCGTCGAGCCGATGCTCAACCTCGGCTCCCCCGACTGGGAGATGTGGGACGACGGATGGACCGTGGTGACGAAGGACCGCCGGCGCTCGGCGCAGTTCGAGCACACACTCCTCGTGACCGAGGACGGCCCCGAGATCCTCACCCTCCCCTGACCGCCTCCACCCCACACCATCCGCGAGCCCTCCGGCAGACAAGGCTGACCCCATGAGCAGCAAGACCCCCAAGCACGGCTATCCCCTCGGCATCGACATCGGCGGCAGCGGCATCAAGGCCGCTCCGGTCGACCTCGACAAGGGGGCCTTCGTCACCAAGCGCAAGCGGGTCGACACCCCGCAGCCGGCGACCCCGGATGCCGTCATCGAGGTCATCGCCCAGCTGGTCGACCACTTCGCCGACACGGTGGGGGACGCGCCCATCGGTGTGACGGTGCCGGCCGTCGTCACGCACGGCACGGTCCGCTCGGCCGCCAACATCGACAAGGCCTGGATCGACTTCGAGGGCGAGGAGGCCATGTCGAAGGCCCTCGGCCGCGAGGTCACCCTCGTCAACGACGCCGACGCCGCCGGCTACGGCGAGCTGCACTACGGCGCCGCTACCCACGAGAACGGGCTGGTCATCCTCACGACGCTGGGCACCGGCATCGGCAGCGCGATCCTCTACAACAACCTGCTCGTGCCCAACAGCGAGCTCGGCCACCTCGAGATCGACGGCAAGGACGCCGAGAAGGAGGCCGCCTCCTCGGTCAAGGACAAGCTGGGGCTGAGCTACGCGGAGTACGTCGTGCGGCTCCAGCGCTACTACGAGGTCGTCGAGGCCCTCTTCTCCCCCGACCTCTTCGTCATCGGTGGGGGCATCTCCAAGGACGCCGACGAGTTCATCCACCTGCTGCGGCTGAGGACCCCGATCATCCCGGCCCAGCTGGAGAACAAGGCGGGCATCATTGGTGCCGCACGCCTGGCCGCTGAGGCGGCTGGCACCTTCACCCCGACCAGGACGACGCCGTTGCGCGCGGTCAAGCACCAGCACGGCTGAGGCCTCCGGCCCGGCGGCCGTCAGACCTCGTGGGCGGCGCCGTCAGACAGGTCGAGCAGCCCAAGAGCGTCACCACCGTAGGTCGCGATGTGGTCGAGGTAGAGGCTCACCCCGGCCGGACTGAGCAGCGCCTGGTGGATGGGGGTGATGGTGCGCGGAGCGATGCGTCGCACGAAGTCGATCGACTCGCTGACCCTGCACCACGGGGCGTTGACCGGCACGGCCAGCACGTCGACGTCGCCGGGCTGGCCGTCGTAGGCGTCGCCGGGGTGGTAGAGACTGGGCTCGCCCTCGGTGCGCACCACGACACCCACATTGGTGCAGCACCGCACCCCGTCGTGGTTCACGGCGTGCCGCTGACCCACGGGTTGCAGGGTGACATCTCGCACCGTGACGCGTTCACCCTCGACGAGGGTGACCGCGGCGACGCCGTCGTCCGTCAGCAGACGCACGCTCTCGGGGTCGGCCAACACGACGGCCTCGGGGTTGGCCGCCAGCAGGGCTGGCAGCCGGCCGCGGTCGAGGTGGTCGGCGTGCTGGTGCGTGACGACGACCGCGTCGAGGCGGGTCAGGCCCTCGAAGCCGGAGCTGAAGGTTCCCGGGTCGAGGAGCACACGGGTCGCTGCCACCTCGACAAGGAGGCAGGCGTGGCCGAGGTGGGTCAGACGCATGCCCCCACCGTAGGCGGGTCCTGCGCAGCCGCTCCCGGCCGGGGCCCTCAGAAGATGCGCAGCATCGGGTCGCGGTAGGGCATGGGGGCCTTGGTGGGCCGCGGGGTCGGGGACCAGGCCGAGCTGCGGCGGGGACGGAGGAAGGACGGGACGCGGACGAGGTGGCGCACGGGATCAGCTGCTTCTGGTGGGAGTGGTCGGGTGGGTGGATCTGGGTGGACTCCGTTGTCCTCACTAGGTACAACGTCTTCTTGAGCGAAAACTTCCATGACGAAGGAGTGCCGTGCGTCACACTCTGGTGCGCATCTGGCGCTCATGCGCTATGCCCGTCGGTGCAAGGCTCGGCTGGTGACCTACCGTGAGGGGATGAGCCGTTGGAGCAACCTCGCGCTGCTGTGGCTGGTACCGCTAGCGGCCCTCACCGGCTTCGTGGCCTTCGTCGTGGGCGATGCCGGAGCCCTGCCCGCGGCCCTCGTCCATGGGGCGAGTGCGCTGGCTGTCGTGGCTCTCGTGCCCTGGAAGTCGACTGTGGTGCGCCGCGGGCTCGCCCGGGCTCGTCCCGGGCGGAGCGGGTCTGTGGTGCTGGGGGTGGTGGTCCTGCTCGCGCTCGCCACCGGCATCCTGCACGTCCTCGGGGTGCTTGCCAGCGACCAGCCGGTGACGGTCCTGCAGGTACACGTGGGCGCCGGGGTCGTCGCTGCGGCGATGACCCTGGCCCACGCACGTGACCGGCGGGTGCGCGCCAGGCGCAGCGACCTGTCACGGCGCACCCTGATGCGGGCCGGGATCCTCGCCCTGGCGGGCACGTCAGCCGCCGGAGCCGTCACTGTGGCCGGTGCCGCCCTCGCGTCGGCCGGGACCCGCCGGGTGACCGGGTCCTTCAGCCTGACCTCCGGTGACGTCGACGCCATCCCCGCGACGTCCTGGCTGCTCGACACCCCACCGGGCCTTGACCACTCGAGCTGGCGGCTCACCGTGGCGGCGAGGGACGCCGTGCGCTCGTGGAGCCTGGACGGGCTCGGCTCCGACGGGCTGCTCGACGACCGGGTGAGCGCCGTCCTCGACTGCACCGGAGGCTGGTGGACCCGGCAGACGTGGGTCGGCGCTCGCCTCTCGCACCTCCTGCCCCCGGGCACGACGGGGACGGTGCTCGTCACCAGCGCCACCGGCTACTCGCGCCGCCTGCCGCTCACCGACGACCTCCTGCTCGCCACGTCGCTCGGCGGCGAGCCGCTGCGCGCCGGGCACGGGGCCCCGGCCCGCCTCGTGGTCCCGGGCCGCCGCGGCCACCACTGGGTCAAGTGGGTGGTGCGCATCGAGGTCGTGACCGGGCCGTGGTGGCTAGAGCCGCCTCTCCCCCTGCGGTGACGGACCCGACGGCTTCACCTGGCGGGCCCCGTTCACGAGGCGGGGGTTGGTTCTGAGCCGGTGAGCATCAGCCAGCGCCAGTGTGCATCCTCGTGGGCGAGTACCCCGGTCACCCGGTAGGGGAAGGCCTCGGTCGTGCCGTCGTCACCAGTCTGGGTGCCGTCACCGTCTGCGACCAGCCAGACCGTCCCACGATGCTCGCCGAAGGTCAGGTCGCGGAACTCGAACGAGTAGGCCGTGGGGCGGCTGAGCAGATCTGAGAGCAGCCGCCGCACCTCGTGTGGACCGGTGGCCATCTCGCCCGACTCCGAGCCGGCGTAGGTGACGTTCTCCGTCGCGCTGAAGAGCTCCATCAGCGCCTCCGCGTCCCGGGTGTGGAACGCGCGGGACAGTGTTCGCAGCAGCTCCTGCAGCGTGGCGCGGTTCATACTGGCTGACCCTGCAGCGTGGCTGGTCGACCGGCCGAGAGTGCACCGTCGGCCTCGCGCATCCGCGGCAGGAACAGCGCTGCGAGCGTCACTGCCGCGCCGAGCACGCCGGCCGCGACGAAGGTCCGCTGGGCACCGACCAGGGCGACGACGGGCGCAGTCAGCGCGTAGGAGACCGGCAGTCCGGCGATCGAGATGAACCAGTCGAGGCTGGACACGCGTCCGAGCATCTCGGCGGGAACGAGGCGCTGCTTGGTGGTGGCCCACGCCACCGTGCCGGCAGCCTCGAGACCGTTGACCAGGAGCGAGACGACCATGAGCTGCCACCCGGCCGCGGCCAGTCCGTAACCCGCCACGGCCAACGTGGCGCCCGTCCAGCAGACGTACATGAAGGTGACCTGTCGACGCGGCAGGCCCACCTTGCCGACGGTCAACGCGGCGGCGATCGCCCCGACGCCCCCGGCGCCGAGGATGATGCCGAGGTCGCGTGCGCTGCCGTGCAGCACCTCACGGACCACGTAGGGCAGCAGGACCTCGGTGGGGCCCACGAACAGCAGGTACGCCGCCGTTGCCGAGACGAGGGTTCCCCACAGCCACGGCCGACCCCTGACGAAGCGCACGCCAGCCAGGGCGTCGGCCCACAGCGACGGCTCCTGGCCTGCGCCAGAGGCGTCGACCGCTCGTCGACCGGCGGTCATCCGCGCCACGCACAGGGCAGAGACGAGGAAGGTCAGGGCGTCGAAGAGGAAGGCGGTGCCGGCGCCGTGGACGGCGATCAGCACCCCCCCGAGCGCTGGGCCGCCCAGACGGAACATGGCCGGCCTCAGGAACTGGTCGAGGGCATTGGCCTGCTCCAGGTCTTCTGCAGGGACCAGGTCGGGGATGATCGCGTCGAAGGCCGGGGCCGCGAGCCCGGCTCCGAGCCCGTAGACGACGCTCAGGACCGCGAGGTGCCACATTCGCGCCTGTCCGGACAGGACCGTGAGGCCGACGACGAGCACCACGACGAAGCGCACGAGGTCGGCGCCGAGCAGGATGCGCCGTCGGTCGACCCTGTCGCTCAGGATGCCGCCGCCCAGGAGGGCAACGAGCTGGGGCACGGTCGCACAGACTCCGAGCAGGGCCAGGCCCGATGGTGAGCTCGAGAGGGTGTATGCCTGCCAGGCCAGCGCGACGAGGTAGACCCCGTCACCAGCAAGGGACGCCGAGGCTCCGGCCCACAGCAGCCGGAAGTCCCGGTGCTGGAGCGGCGTCAGGAGGGATGTGGTGCGGCTAGGGACGTCAGCCATCGTTTCGCTGGAGCTCGAAGCGGTCGCACAGCTGGTGAAGGGTCGCACACAGCTCGTCGATCTCGTCGTCGCCGTTCGCTGCTGTCACCTGCACCCGGAACCCAACCTCTGCGCGCGGCACCAACGGGTAGGCCGCGAGCGTGACGTAGATGCCCGCCTCGTAGAGGAACCGACCGACGTCGTCGATGTCGTCGGCGTTCTTCAGGGGCAGCTCGATGATCGGCAGGCCGGAGGTGTTGGGCGTCGCCAGGTTGAGCTCAGAGACCGTCTTGAGGACCTTCGCCGTCTTCTGGTGGAGCGACGACCGTATGTCGTCCCCACGGCTCTCGTTCACGTCGAGCCCCGACAGCACCGTGGCCAGCGACGCGACCGGCGACGGGCCGGAGAACAGGTAGGGAGCTGCGGCGACCTTGAGGTGGTCCTTGAGCCAGGTCGGTAGCGCGATGAACGCCAGCAGCGAGGAGTACGCCTTGGAGAAGCCGCCGACGAGCACGATGTCGTCGTAGGTCTCACCGGCATGTCTGACGATCGAGTTGCCCCTGCTCCCGTAGGGGCTGGTCTCGGTCTGGCTGCGTTCACCGACGACACCGAAACCGTGGGCGTCGTCGACGTAGAGCAGCGCACCATACTTTCGAGCGACGGCCGCCAGCGCCGACAGGTCGGGGGGGTTACCCGTCATGCTGTTGACACCGTCGGTGCAGATCAGCTTGGTCCCGCCACCGGGCGCGGCGCGGAGCATCGTCTCGAGCGCAGCGACATCGCCAGTCGGGAATCGTCGGACCGTGGCGCCGTTGCCCCTGGCCACCATGCATCCGTCATAGATCGTGCGATGCGCCTGCCCGTCGAGGAAGATCTCGCCCCGCCCCGCGATGGCGGGGATGACCGACATGTGGATGTGCGTGATCGTCGGGAGCACGAGGGTGTCCTCGGCCCCGAGGAGCCCGGTGAGGCGGTCCTCGATGTCGATGTACATCCGGGGGTTGCCGAGCAGCCGTGACCAGCTGGGGTGGGTTCCCCACTGCCTGACGCTGGCATCGACGGAGTCGATGATCTCGGGCTCGAGGTCGAAGCCCAGGTAGTTGCACGAGGCGAAGTCGGCCAGCCAGTGGTCGGCGATCCGGATCCGTCGGCCCTTGACCTCCTCGATCACCGCGTCGTACATGGGCGATGAGCTCCTCAGCCTTTGCAGGTCAGACCATTTGGCGTCCTGGAGGGGCCGGAAGGCCGGGTTGGTGATCGACACTGGTGGTGTCCCGTCTGCTCGGAGGTGTACTTCAAGGTGGTGGACACGTGGTCCCGGTGATGCGTCGACTCGACGTCTGGTGTCAGCCGACACCCGGCATACGGGCGATCGGTGCGGGGAGTCGCAGGCGAGCCACGCTCGTCCCACCGGAGATCGCTGGCGCAGGCCCCAGCGGCTCGCCGCTGGTCAGCAGGGCGAGCAGCTCATCGGCCGGCACCGGCCTGGAGTAGAGGTAGCCCTGCCCGAGCCCGCACCCCATGGACCACAGCTGATCCCGCTGAGCCGTCCGTTCGATGCCTTCGGCCACGACCTCGAGCCGAAGCGACTGCGCCATGGACAAGATGGCGCTGGTCAGCGCGCCGTCGTCGGGGTTGTCCGTGCCCAGTCCGTCGACGAAGGACTTGTCGACCTTGAGCTCGTGGACGTGGAACCGTTGCAGGTAGGCCAGGCTGGAGTACCCCGTACCGAAGTCGTCGACGGCCAGGTGGACACCGGTGTCGGCGATGACGGTCAGCTGTTCCAGGATGATGGAGCTGTCGAGCGCGAACACGCTTTCGGTCAGCTCGAGCACGAGCGCGGTCGGTGGCATGGCGTGACGTCGTAAGGTCGCCGAGACCTCGTCGGCAAAACCGGCTTCCTGCAGCTGGCGCGCCGACACGTTCACGGACAGGCGATGGCTCACGTGCCCCAGGTCTGCCCATGCACGCCACTGCTGGCAGGCACGGTCGAGCACCCACCGCCCGAGCTCGATGATCTGGCCGGTTTCCTCGGACAACGGGATGAACTCAGCCGGCGAGACCTCGCCACGCAGTGGGTGCTGCCACCGAACAAGGACCTCGGACCCCAGGATCTCCCCGGTGTCGATCAGGACGATCGGCTGGTAGCGCAGCTCGAACTGCCCGGTCTCCAGGGCGCTGGAGAGCTCGGAGCGTTGGTTCACCCGGTTGACCATGCGGGTGTGGAGGTCGTCGTGGTACATCTCGACGCGACCTTTGCCCTGCTCCTTGGCCGCGTACAGCGCCAGATCCGCGTCTCGAAGGAGCTCGGTGAAGGTGAGGACGCGCTCGCCACCGCCGCTGACGGCCACGCCGATGCTCGCCGAGACCACGAGCTCCTCGCTCTCGACCACGAAGGGAGCACGAAACGGTGACATGACCCGCTCGATGAGGTCGCGCCCTCGTGACCCACCCCCGAGGTCCTCGAGGTCCTCGAGGAGGATGGCGAACTCGTCACCGCCCAGGCGCGCCACCGTCGTGCTGGCCCCCAGCATCAGCTGCAGGCGTCGTGCGACCTCCACGAGCATCGCATCGCCCGCGGCATGGCCTCGCGTGTCGTTGACCACCTTGAAGTCATCGAGGTCCACCATCACCACAGCGATCACGGAGCCGGATCGGGCGGCTCGGGTCAGCGAGTGCTCGACGCGGTCCTGGAAGAGAGCGCGGTTCGGCAGGCCCGTCAACGTGTCGTGGAAGGCCTGATGCATCAGCTGCTGCTCGAGCATCCGCCTTTCCGAGACATCACGCATCGTGAGGACGAAACCCACAACGCCGGAGTCTTCGGACAGGGTGCTGGTGAGGACCTCGAAGAAGACGTACCGACCATCTGCGTGACGCAAGCGCCAGTCCGCCAGCGAGGGCGCAGGGGACGAGCGCCCGGCCATGCCCGAGATCAGCGCATTCGCCATGGCGGACTCGTCCGGGTGCAACAGCGCAGAGAGCGGGGTCCCCAGGAGGTCGTCGACCCTGTGACCGAGCTCGCGTTCCAGTGAAGGGGTTGCGTAGGTGATCCGCACCGACTCGTCCACCACCACGATGACGTCCGAGGCGTTCTGGATCATGGCGCGGAACTGTTCCTGGACCTTGCGTTGACCGAGCTCCTCGACAAGCCTGGCGCTGACGACAGCGAGCGCCACCTGCGAGGCCACGGTGGACAGCGCCTCATGCTGATCGACGGTCAGGCAGCTCCTGCCTTCGGTGATCAGCATGCCGAGGTCCTGGCCGTCATAGCGCAACGGGTTGACGCTGACGGTTCCGGACGAGCTCAGGCGACCGCCGGCTCGGGCGACTTCCCACCGACCTGCTTCGTCGCCTGTCTCAGGGCTGGTTCCCGCGTAGGCCACGCAGCCGACGCTGTCGGGGTCGTCGATGTAGACCGAGGCACTCGTCAGCGCTTCGGCTCCCACCAACGACGTCGCACTGGTGAGGGCGGCCTGATAGATGTCAGGCAGCCCGCGCGCCACCACCAGCGAGTCACTAACTGCGCGCAAGGCCCGTTCCCGCCCGACCAGCTGCTGATGGGCGGCCAGGATGCCCCACATCCTGGCCAAGACCAGCATGAACAGGGCGGCCGAGAAGACCGCAACGGTCGTCGCGGGAATGCTCCTGTGCATCTGCGACTCGATGAAGAGGACACCGGGGGCGATGAGGCTCGCTGAGGCCAGGACGGCGAGCCGCACACGACCGATCCCGACGCTGGCAAGCGGCGCGACGTCGCTGAGCCGCCGCATCGACGGATGCAGGGCGGCACCGCCCCAGGCGAGGTAGAAGGTCGCCCAGCCCAGGTCGACCGGACCGCCGATCTGCCACGAGCCGTTGAGCTGGATGAGGCCGTACAGGCCGTCGGCGACCAGGAGTCCCGTGACCCCGGCCACCAGCAACCGCATGGAGGCGAACCGCAGGCCCCCACCAGCGATCAGGCGTGCCAGCAGGGCCAGGATCATGACGTCCCCGACCGGGTAGGCCACCGAGGTGGCCCGCTGCAGCCCGTCCAGGCCATCTGCCTGGAAGTTCGGCACGATCAGGTAGACCCAGGAAAGCAGGCCGATACCGGTGGTGATGATGACGGCGTCGATCAGGCTGGGAAGGTCACGTGACGACGAGCGGGCCCTGATGATGAGGAAGATGCCGGCGGCGAAGAGCGGATAGGTGGAGAGGTAGAAGAGGTCGGCCACCGAGGGGAAGGGGTTGTCCTGGTGCAACAGGTCGGTCAAGATGTTGTAGCTCGTGTCACCCGTGATGAAAGCCAGCTCGGCCGCCGCGAGCAGGTACCAAGCCATCGGCTGCCTCGGACGGTGAAGGTGCACGCCTGCCACGGTCGCCACGACGGCGGAAAGGCCGAGGGCCGTCCACAACGGTGACTGGTATCGGGGAAACAGGTAGTACGCCCAGGTGAGCGCCCCAGCGAAGATCACGTAGGCGACCCAGAGGTACGTTCCCCGGCTCCGGGGTGCAGTTCTTTCCACACCTGGTGCGCGCTCGGGGGCCTGTGTCGATGCCGGGCTGGCACCGCTTGGGCAGGCAGCAGCGGGTAGTCGGTCGTCAGTCATGGCGTGTCGACCGACTGCAGTTCCGGGCCGAAGAGGGGCACCCCAACCGGGCCGGCCACAGCGGGCGCCGAGCCGTCAGTGCGCCATTCGGGGTCCAGACCGCGGATGGCACCGACGACCGTCACATCACTTTGCCGGGTCGGTACCTCGGCGTGGTTGGCGATCGTCACCGCCTCGTTGACCACGGCGGCCTGGGCGTCGGGGGCGATGGCCGGAGCACGACCCGCGACCATGCTGATGCAGTAGCTGCTCTCCCCGTCGTGTGACCCACCTTGTTGCAGGCCGTGGCCGCTCGCCTGCAGGTGCAGGTAGGTCTGGCGGTCGTTCTCCACCCGCGTCACCGCCCAGAACGACAACGGCAGCGTCCGCCACAGGTAGTCCAGCACCAGCGAGGACGCCTCCTCGAAGGGGGACCTACGGCGCTGCTTGACCTCGTACATCGCCTCGTCCGCACGGCGCAGGACCCCACCCGCGTCCTGTTCACCGTCGGAGAGCGACACCCCGATGCTCACGTCGAGCCCGACGTCGAGTCCGTCCAGAAGCAAGGCCGGGCGCACGGCGTCGGCCATCCGCGACACCAGGCGTTGCGCGTGGTCGATGTCGACGACGCCCGGACAGCAGACCACGAACTCGTCCCCCCCGAGACGGGAGACCAGGTCTCCGGGACGCAGCGCACCCTGCAGCGCGTGGGCGACCTGCACCAGCACCCGGTCCCCAGCAGCGTGGCCGTAGGTGTCGTTGAGACCCTTGAACTTGTCCAGGTCCAGGAAGAGCACGGCGACCGAGGCGTCGTCGGGATCCTGCAGGAGCCGGGCCAGCTCGGTGAGGACGCGGGAGCGGTTGGGCAGCCCGGTCAGGGGGTCGTGGTGT
Source organism: Actinomycetota bacterium (assembly GCA_030853445.1). Lineage (GTDB taxonomy): Bacteria > Actinomycetota > Actinomycetes > Actinomycetales > Dermatophilaceae > Lapillicoccus. The sequence continues at coordinate 11,807 of JALYVC010000514.1, forward strand.
GCCATCCGGAGCAGCTCGTCCTGGGCGGCGCGACGACCTGAGATGTCGACTAGCTGCGCGACGACGGCCGTGGTCCCGTCGCGGCGAGGCAGAGCAGACACGTGGAGCTGGGTCCACAGCCAGCCACCGTGCGGCTGGCTATGCCTGACCTCCCCCTCCCAACTGGCAGCGTCTCCGCGGGCGATGGCGTTGACGGCGGCCCGGACCGTGGGGCCGTCGTCGGGGTGGCACAGGTCGCGCCACCGCACTCCGGCAGGGTCCCTGCCCAGGAGCCGGCACAAGGCGGGGTTGGGCTCGGTGAGCGACCACCCGCCGTCTGCCCCCTTCACCACGACGGCCGTGCTGACCAGGGCCGAGTCACCGACGTTGCGCAGGTTGGCCAACGAGGAAGCGAGGCGGGCTGAGACCTCGTCCTTGGACCGCTGCAGCGTGGCCAAGCTCAAGCCGACGACGAACACCAGCACGGTGAAGGCCTGGGCGAGTATCGCGCGCGTCTGCACTGCCCCGACCCCGGCCAAGGTGCCGTGACCCGTGACGGTCGCCCAGACCGCGACGGCGCACAGCACCAGGCTCAACGCGGCGGTCCGAGGAACGCCGAGCCTCGTGCCGGCCCACACCGAGATCGTCAGGGCCAGGAACAGGACCGGCAGGCGTGCCGGGTTCCAGACGAAGACCAGCAGGTAGACCCCCAGCGACGCGGCGACCCCCAGCGAGAGCTCGACCAGCCGGTCAGAGGAGATGAGGTCGGCCGCACGGTGGGGGCCCGACAGGGAAAGCACGGCGGCCAGCACGACGAACGTCGTGGCGCCGTTGCGTCCCACCAGCAGCAGCAGCGCGTCCCAGAAGGGTTGGTCCAACAGGCCGGCCGCCACGAGCGCAAGGGCCAGCCCGCTGGCCGCTGCAGCCCCCAAGGACACCAGAAGCAGCCGCAGGACGTCGCCGGGCTCGCGCAGGCCACGCCCTGCAGGGAGCAGCCGGTTCAACAGCAGCATCCCCAGTACGGCGTGGCCCACGTTGATGATCGCGGAGGCGGCGCTGGCTTCCAGCGAGCCACCAGTGTTCACGTTGACGTACAGGACCACGGCGCAGATGGCGAGGGCCGCGAACCCGCGCTCGGTCCTTTCCTTGGCCCAGACGAGGAACCAGACCCCCACACCTGCGGCCGGCCACACCAGCGCGACCTGACCGCCCACTGGGCGGGCGGCCCGCCCGATATAGGAGGCGACGACATAGAGCACCACGAACCCCACGAGCACGGCAATGCGCGCCGGGCGACTGCGCGAGCGTGTCACACCGATCCTCCGATCCGAGCTCGTGAGTACCTGTCGTTGGACGTGACATCGACAGGCCTCAACACGACCTGAGTAGGACGCTCCCGCTGGAACAGGGGGGTTCGAGCACGATCAACGCCGTGGGCCCGTTGCGGTTGCCGGGGCGCTCGACGTGGACCCACAGTCACCGGCGTCATGTTTTCCCGGTTTCATGCGGCCCGTCGTCGCAGCCCGGTCAGCGCCGAGGGTCGCGTTGCTCTCAGCACACTGCAGGCGACAACGTGGCCCGAGCGTGCCACCGAGACGCGCGACACCAACTGCCGTGCGGGGCCTGACTGAGCAGAGACCGAGGGTCAGAGCCTGATGGGTGGATGAGTCGGTCGATACGCCGGGGAGTGTTTTGACCGTCCTATGACCTGCGGCGATACTTCGGCAAAAGGGTCCTGACCTGCGATTTTACCCGTGGTAGACGTTGTCTGTGGATGACGGCCTGTGGGCGTTGTGCGGACCTCCTGCGGACTTGATGCGGACTAGCGGCTTGACGCACTTGACGCTCGTGGCAGCGGCGCGTTCGAGCGGCGGAGCTCGCGGTTCTCCAGCTCCAGCTCCGCCAAGTGCCTGGCGTCGCTGCTACTGGTGCCCGGCCGAGAACCAGCGACGACCTCGACCTGCGCCACCCACCCTCGTCGGGTCTCGGGTTGATCCCGAGCTGCCCCGGATCCGGGCACCCGAGCGTAAGGCCGGGTTTTTCGGCGCCTCCAGCGCCAGCCGGATCGCTCGCTCCCGAAGCTCGTTCGGGTACTTCCGTGGCACCGTCGTGCTCCAACCTCTGTGCCTTGATGGTCTCCATCAAACCCGGTACGAGACAGTCACCGAGCCGCGTGCAGCCACCCCCATGGCCGCCGCTCGAGGTGCCCGGAGATCAGCGAATGACTTCACGGTGCGCACCGTCGATGCGACGGGTCCAGCCCCGCGCATCCAGGTGCTCCAGCAGCGGGATCACGGTGCGCCGGGTCGACGCCAGGGCCTCTCTGGCCTGGCTGGTCGTGAACGGCTGCGGTAGCTCCGCGAGGACCCTCATCGCACGGGCCGGCGCGGTCGGGAGCAGGACGACATCCCCGGGCAGCCGCAGGATGCGCCCCACCTTCTCTGCGGCTGCGAGCTGGCGCGCTCCGAGCCCGGTGGCGTCGAGGTCGCGCTGTTCCGGGGCGGTGTAGGGGTGTGCCTCCATCCGCTCCTCCAGCGTCTGCAACCCGCGCTCGGCCTTCGCCTCGAGGACCGCCTGGACCCCACGGACCCCGAGCCGCCCCTCGCGGACCTCGAGACCGGCCTCCGCCGCCAGGCGCGAGACCAGCTGTCGGTCGGGGACCTGCACGGCGGCGCGCGCAGCCTCCACCGTGAGGGTCGGGTGGAGTGGTTCGGCGCGGGCGTGCTCCTCGACGGCGGATCTCAGCCCGTCGACCCAGTCTCGCCACTGCGACGGGCCAACCAACCACCCCCCTCGGCGCAGCACCGTCGACCCGGCGGTCGCTTCCTCGTCAGCCGTGGTCTCGGGTGGAAGGGCCGAGACCTCGTGTCCGAGGGCGAGCACCTCGCCGATGCGCATGGCGCCTCGCCGGCTGACCTCGTGCGCCAGGTCCGGGAAACCGGGCAGCGCCGCCAGCTCGGCGGCACGCACGGCCGCCGCCCCCCGCCGGTTCAGCTGCGGCGGGTCGATGTCGAGCACCTCGGCTCCTGCGACCACGTGCTGAGCCCCCGGGTCGCGCAGGATGAGGTGGTCCCTCGGCCGCAGCGGCAACGGCCTACCGAGCTGGAGGCGCACGATGTCGGTCTCGACGCCGGCCGGTGACAACGGCCGCACCCGGACCTCGACAGCCAAGGTTCCGAGGTGCGCCGTCAGGTGACTCGGCAGCGAGGGCGCGCGCGCCCCCGACGGCAGACTTGGGGCGCGGCTGCCCGGCAGCCCGCCGGGCTGGTCTTCCGAATGACCGGGACCCTCGCCGACCCGGCGGAGCGCCACGTCGACGACCGAGGTGAGGTGCCAGGGTCCGGGGCCCAGCACCACGTCACCGCGGCTCACGTCGGCGACGCTCACCCCCCGCAGGTTGAGGGCGACCCGGGCCACCGCTGAGACCTCGTCACGCGGCCGCCCAAGCGACTCGAGGCCGCGCACCGTGACCGTGCGGTCGGCGTCCCGGCCCAGGACCCGGACCCGGTCACCCACGGCGATGCGTCCCTGGCCGAGGGTGCCGGTGACGACGGTGCCGCTACCGCGGACGGAGAAGCTGCGGTCGACCCACAGCCTCGGGGGTGCCGCGGTGTCCGGCCCGGGCACGGCCGCCAGCAGTCGGTCGAGGGCGCTCCGCAGCTCAGGCAGGCCGTGGCCCGTGCGCGCCGACACCGCGACCGCCTCGCAGCCACTGATGCCGGACCCGCACAGGTGCTCCCCCGCAGACTGGAGGGCAGGGGCCGGGTCCGCGAGGTCGGAACGCGTGACGACGAGCAACCCGTGCTGCAGGCCCAGTGCCTCCACCGCGGCGAGGTGCTCCTGTGACTGCTGCCGCCAGCCCTCGTCGGCGGCCACGACGAAGAGCACCGCCGGCACGGGTCCGAGCCCCGCGAGCATGTTCCCTATGAACCGCTGGTGGCCTGGGACGTCGACGAAGGCCACCTCGGCGCCGGAGTCCAAGGTGGTCCAGGCGTAGCCCAGGTCGATAGTCATGCCCCGGCGGTGCTCCTCCTGCCACCGGTCCGGCTCCATGCCCGTCAGGGCGCGGACGAGGGCAGACTTGCCGTGGTCCACGTGACCGGCGGTGGCGACGACGTACACGGCTCAGGCACCGGCCGAGATCGAGGCCAGCACCGCACGCACGGCGTCCTCGACGTCCCGGTCGTCCTGGGGCGGCACACACCGCAGGTCGACGAGGCACCGCCCCCGTTCGACGCGGGCGACGACCGCGGGGCGGTGGTGGCGCAAGGTCTCGGCACAGGCGGGAGGCAGCTCCACCGCCCACCCCGGCAGGGGCTGGCCCGGGGCTGCGCCACCCCCTACCGCACCGGCCACGTCGACCACGTCGCGCCCGAGGGCCCGGGCCAGGCGCTCGGTGCGAGCCCGCAGCTCGAGGGGGTCCGCGTGCAGGAAGGCCTGCACGGGCGGGACCGGGCCACGCAGGGTCGCCTCGAGCGCGGCGAGGGTCAGCTTGTCCGCCCGCAGAGCCCGGGCAAGGGGATGACGACGCAGGCGGGCGACGATCTCCCGGTCTCCGAGGACGAGACCCGCCTGCGGTCCGCCGAGCAGCTTGTCCCCGCTGGCCGTGACGATGTCGGCACCGGCGGTGAGCGCCGTTGTCGCGTCCGGCTCGTGCGGCAGCATCGGGTCGGGGTGCAGCAGGCCACTGCCGATGTCCATGACGACCGGCACACCCAGCGTCGACAGCTCGGTGAGCCCCACGGTCGAGGTGAAGCCTTCGACACGGAAGTTGCTCGGGTGCACCTTGAGTATGCAGCCCGTCTGCGGGCCGACGGCGGCCGCGTAGTCGTCCAGGTGGGTCCGGTTCGTCGTGCCGACCTCTCGCAGCCGGGCACCGGTCGAAAGAATGAGGTCCGGGAGGCGGAACCCGTCACCGATCTCGACGAGCTCACCCCGGCTGACGATCACCTCCTGCCCGGCGGCCAGGACCGTCGTTGCGAGGACGAGCGCTGCCGCCCCGTTGTTGACCACGAGCGCGTCGGACGCTGCCGCCACGCGCTCGAGAAGGGCGGCGAGCGTCCCGCGCCCGCGACG
>JALYVC010000008.1 GCA_030853445.1 Actinomycetota bacterium
GCCCTGACCGGCGAGTCGCTGCCGGTCGACAAGACCGCCGGGCCCGACGACGGAGCGCCCGCCCACGGGGTCAGCGCGGGGACGGTCGTCGTCCGCGGGCGGGCCGTCGTCCGGGTGACCGCCACCGGGCCGGCGAGCGCGATGGGACGCATCGCCTCCCTGCTCGACACCGGGCCCAGCCTCACCCCGCTGCAGCGGCGGCTGGTGGGGCTGGGCCGCGTGCTCGCCGGGGTGGCCGCCACGCTGTGCGTCCTCGTCGGGGTCCTCGGGCTCGTGCGCGGGCAACCGCTGGAGCTGATGGTGGTCACCGCCATCAGCCTCGTCGTCGCTGCGGTGCCCGAGTCGCTGCCCGCCGTCGTGACCTTGAGCCTGGCTCTCGGCGCGAGCCGGATGGCGGCCCGCGGCGCCATCGTGCGCCGGCTCTCGGCGGTCGAGACCCTCGGCTCGGTGACGGTCATCGCGACCGACAAGACCGGCACCCTCACGCAGGGGCAGATGGTGCTCGAGCAGGCCTGGACCCCGGCCGGCTCGGCCTCGCTCACCGGCCTGGGCTACGGCCCCGACGGCTCGGTCGTCACCGTGCCCGCCGCCGAGGTCGCCGTGACGGACCTGCTCCTCGCCGCCGCGCTCTGCAACGACGCAAGCCTCGAGCCTCCCACGGCCGAGACCTCCTACTGGACCGCTGTCGGCGACCCCACCGAGGCAGCGCTGCTCACGGCGGCGACCAAGCTCCCGGCCGACCGGCGGGGAGGTCTCGACACCCGTGGCGCGCACCGGGTCGGGGAGGTCCCGTTCGACAGCCTGCGCCGGCGGATGAGCACGCTGCACGAGCTCGCCGACGGACGTTTCGTCCTGACCTGCAAGGGCGCACCCGAGGTGCTGCTCGACGCCGGTCGGCTGAGCGACCCGGAGCCCGTATGCCGCGCCGCCCGACGCCAGGCCGCCACCTATGCCGACGGGAGCTACCGCGTGCTGGCCGTGGCGCAACGGCTGCTCGACCACGCGCCGGGCGACCTGACCGAGGCCGAGACCGGCCTGCACCTGCTCGGCCTGGTGGCCATCGCCGACCCCCCACGCCTGTCCGCCGCCACCACCATCGCCGCGTGCCGGGCCGCCGGGATCGCGACCGTCCTCATCACCGGTGACCACGCGGCCACGGCGAGCGCCCTGGCCCGGCGTCTCGACCTGACCACCTCGGACGAGACCGTGCTGAGCGGCGACGAGCTCGCCGGCACGACGGGGCGGGCCGGGGTCGACCCCGACGTCCTCTCGGGGGTGCACGTCTTCGCCCGCACCAGCCCGGCGCAGAAGCTCGCCATCATCTCGGCCCTGCGTGACGCCGGCGAGGTCGTGGCGATGGTCGGCGACGGCGTCAACGACGCACCGGCCCTGCGGCGCGCCGACATCGGGATCGCGATGGGCGGTCGGGGCACCGAGGTCGCCCGGCAGGCCGCCGACCTCGTGCTGGCCGACGACGAGCTGGCGACGGTCGTGACGGCCGTCGAGGAGGGGCGCCGGGTCTATGCCAACGTGCGTCGCTTCCTGCTCTACGGCCTCGCCGGCGGCAGCGCCGAGATCGTCGTCATGCTCGCCGGGCCGGTGGTCGGCCTCCCCCTGCCCCTGCTGCCAGCCCAGATCCTCTGGGTCAACCTGATGACCCACGGGCTGCCCGGCGTCGCCCTGGGGGCGGAGCCCACCGACCCCGGGGTGATGGCGCGACCGCCTCGCCCGCCGAGCGAGAGCGTGCTGGGCGCCGGCCTGTGGCAACGGGTCCTGCAGCTGGGCCTCATCATCGCGGGCACCAGCCTCGGTGTCGGCTGGTGGGCCCACAGCCACGAGATGCCCTGGCAGAGCATGCTGTTCGTCACCCTCGCGGCGACCCAGCTCGGCGTCGCCATCGGCGTGCGTGCGCGTCCCGGCACCTGGCAGAACCCGTTCCTGCTCTGGGCCACCGTCGTGGCGCTCGGGCTACAGGTCCTCGCGGTCACCCTGCCCTGGCTCCAGGACCTCTTGGGCACCACCGCGCTCAGCCTCCCCCAGCTCGCGGCGGTATCGGCCACGGCCGTCGTCGGCTACGCGGCCGCCCGGCTCCAGAAGGCCCTCACCTCCGACTGACCGCGCTCGACGTCCACGTCGCCCCAGGTGGGGGACCTAGGTGTACTGACCACGGACGTTGGGGACGGGCGAACCTGCTGGACATGAGGAGGACCTCCGGGTGAGGTGGAGCTGTCTGACGGCGACGCACCCACCACGGGGACTCCGAGCCCGCCCGGTTGCGAGCCGGCCGAGCGCACCTCGACCGTCCCGCCAGCACACTCGGGCGGCTCACGACGAGGCCCCAGCCACCGTCGGTGAGACCGACGGGTCCGCCGCTGCCGCGGAGCCACCGAAGAAGCGCCTAGCCCAGAGCGAGACGTAGACCAGTCCCACGAGGACGGGCACCTCGATGAGCGGCCCCACCACTCCCGCGAGCGCCTCTCCCGACGTGACCCCGAAGACCCCGATGGCCACCGCGATTGCGAGCTCGAAGTTGTTGCCCGCCGCGGTGAAGGCCAGCGTCGCGGTGCGCGGGTAACCCAGCCCGATCGAGCGCCCGAGCAGGAACGAGCCACCCCACATCAGGGCGAAGTAGGCCAGCAATGGCAGGGCGATCCGGGCCACGTCGAGCGGCCGGCTCGTGATCGTCGCGCCCTGCAGGGCGAAGAGGACGACGATGGTGAAGAGCAGGCCGTAGAGGGCGACCGGCCCTATCCGCGGCAGGAAGGTGCCTTCGTACCAGTCCCGACCCTTGGCCCGCTCGCCGAGTACGCGCGTGAGGAAGCCTGCCACCAGGGGGATCCCGAGGAAGACGAGCACCGACTTGGCGATGTCCCACGTCGAGACCTCGAGCCGCGAAGTGGTCAGTCCCAGCCAGCCCGGCAGTACCTGGAGGTAGAACCATCCCAGCACGGCGAACGCGACGATCTGGAAGACGGAGTTGATGGCCACGAGCACGGCCCCGGCCTCGCGGTCGCCGCACGACAGGTCGTTCCAGATCAGCACCATGGCGATGCACCGGGCCAGTCCGACGATGACCAGGCCGGTGCGGTAGGACGGCTGGTCGGCGAGGAAGACCCAGGCGAGGGTGAACATCACGAGCGGGCCGACCAGCCAGTTGAGCACGAGCGACGACACCAGCAGCCGTCGGTCGCCGGTCACGGTGCCGAGCTCGCCGTAGCGCACCTTGGCCAGCACGGGATACATCATCAGCAGCAGCCCGAGAGCGATCGGCAGCGACACCGACCCGACCGAGACCGCCTGCAGCGCGTCGTCGAGTCCGGGCACCGCACGCCCCAGCAGCAGCCCGAGGGCCATCGCCGCGACGATCCACACGGGCAGGAGGCGGTCGAGGGTCGACAGGCGGCCCAGCACAGGGGCGGCGGGGTCGGCCGAGGTGGTGGTCATCGCCGGTCCTTCGTCGGGTTTCGTTCGGCCCGTGGCCCGCCGGTCAGCACGAGCGCCTCGCCGGGGTGCGGTGGCTGGCCTCGGCGACCTGCGCAAGAGCCGCGCTGGCGCCGTCGAGGGCGCCGGGGGTGAGCCGGTAGTAGGTGAACCGGCCGCAGGGCGAGGTCTGCACGAGGCCGGCCTCGCGCAGGATCCGCAGGTGGTGCGACACGAGCGTCTGCTTCGCGTCGAGCATCGTCTGCAGGTGCGTCGTGCACAGCTCCTCGGCGGTCAGGGCGGTGAGGATCCGGCGTCGCATCGGGTCGGCGACGGCGTCGAACATGGCTCCGGCGGCCGTCAGACCAGCCTCGGTTGATATCAGCACACGCTGATAAAATCAGCCTCGACTGGTGCGTGTCAAGTCCGACCCCGCCGCCGGGCCGCCAGACAGGCAGACTGACCCCATGGCCGAGAACGACGTCGACATCCAGCAGCACATCAGCGCCCTCGTCGACGAGGAGCACGGTCTGCGTGACCGCCTCGCCAAGGGCGAGATCAGCGCCGCCGAGGAGCACGCCCGCCTCCGGTCGCTCGAGGTCGAGCTCGACCGGCTGTGGGACCTCCTGCGCCAGCGCCGCGCCAGGAGGGAGTTCGGGGTCGACGCCGACGGCGCACAGAAGCGCTCCGAGCGGACGGTCGAGGGCTACCTCGGGTGAGCCGTCTCCCCACCCTTCCCACCCTCGGGCAGGCCGCGGCGCTGCCGCTCAACCTGTCGTTCACCGTGCCGCCGGAGTTCACCGACGCCAACGGCCACATGAACATCGCGCGCTACCTCGAGCTCTACAGCCGGGCCGGCTGGGTCGCCTTCTCCCGCGTCGGCCTGGGTGAGCAGACGGCCCTGGCCGGCGGACCCGCGACGTTCGACGCCGAGCACTACCTGAGGTATGCCGCCGAGGTCCACGCGGGCGACGAGGTCACCGTGCACAGCCGCCTGGTCGGTCGCTCGGACAAGGCCGTGCACCACGTGCACCTGATGCTCGACCGCACCACCGGCACGGTCGCGAGCACCTTCGAGGCGGTGTCGGTGAGCATCGACCTCACCGTACGACGCCCCACCCCGTTCCCTCCCGAGGTGGCCGCCGCCCTCGACGCGCAGCTCGCCCTCGACGCGGCCCTCCCCTGGCCGCCTCCGCTGTGCGGGGTCCTCGGCGTGCGCTGACCGTCGCGGCGAGGGTCAACGGGGTGGTTCGTCGCCCGTGGAGGCGACGTTATACCCCGGTAGATAGCGGGGTAGAACGCCACCGGGGGGTTGCGGGGTGATATCTCGCGACCCACCGCGAGGTATCACCTCTGAGGCTCACCATCGGCAGGCCCTCCCGCCCCGACCACCTGCTCGAAGAGCGCGAGGTAGTCGTCCACCATCCGGTCGGCGCCGAAGCGCTGCTCGGCCTCACGTCGGCAGGCCCCACGGTCGAGACCTGCGACCCGACCCACCGCGGCGACGGCGCTGTCGACGTCGGTGACCAGGAAGCCGGTGACCGCGTCACGGACCAGCTCGGGCAGGGACCCCCGGGCGAACGCGACCACCGGTGTCCCACAGGCGAGCGACTCCACCACCGATAACCCGAACGGCTCGTCGAAGCCGATGAGGTGCAGCAGCGCCAGCGCTCCCCCGAGCAACCGGTCGCGCTCGGCGGGCCCCACCGCGCCGACGTAGGACACGGCCGCACCGTCGACGTGCGGCCGCACCTGCTGCTCGAAGTAGCGCTGATCCTGCACGATGCCCGCGATCACCAGAGGGAGCCCCGTACGGCGCGCCACCTCGATCGCACGGTGGGTGCCCTTGTCGGGATGGATGCGCCCGAGGAAGAGCAGGTACGCCCGGGCCGCACCGCCGACCACCGGCGTGAAGTCGGCGAGGTCGATGCCGTGGTGGATCGTCGCGTCGTAGTGCAGCAGCGGGCTGCGGTCGGCGTCGCTGATGGACACGTAGTGGGCGATGTCGTCGTAGGCCTCGAAGACCGGCAGGATCGCCGGTGACGAGAAGCCGTGCACCGTGGTCACCACCGGCGCCGACACGAGCCGGCTGTAGGTCAGCGGCAGGAAGTCGAAGTGGTTGGCGAGCACGTCGAGCCCCGCCGCGGACTCGAAGGCCGAGGCGATGTGCAGCCCTCCCCACACCTTCGCGTCGACCGACCCGTCCTCCTCGTAGCCGGCGGGCGCCGTCGGGACGAGCGTCGCCGTGGTCACCGAGTCGGCCGTCGCGAAGAGCGTGACCTCGTGCCCCCGGGCGACGAAGCCCTCGGTGAGGGTGGAGGCGATCTGCTCCCACGGCCCGTAGGAGCGTGGCGGCAGCCGGTGGGCGATGGAGGCGATGACGCCGATCCGCACGAGGTCTCGATCCGGGGGGCGACGGCCGGCAGGGGGCAGAAGGTCCTCGGTGAGGCCGCGCGAGCGGTGCCGAAGACGGCGAGAAGGCCAGCAGGGCAGGCGTCGGTCTACGCTGGACACTACGCCCTCCCCTCGATGTCGGTGTTACCGTCGAACATCGGCTGCCCCGCCTGGTCGGGGCACGATCCGGGCGGTGCCCGGACCGCCTCCCCGTCGGGCCTCCGACGGGGAACCGCGGCGCAGAGTGCGCGACTTGGTGGTCTCCGACCGACCACCCCGCACGGCGCCGGCACGCGGCGCACGCTCTGGAAGGTCCTGATGACCACCTACGGCATGCTCAGCACGTACCCCCCCACGCAGTGCGGGCTGGCCACCTTCAGCGCCGCCCTCACGCGTGCGCTGCGCGGCCCCAAGGATTCGCAGGAGCAGGTCGAGGTCATCGCCGTCGTCGACGAGAGCGGCGAGACCATCACCGGCGGCCACGAGCCTGCCGGGCGCGACGAGCCGTCACACGAATGGGTGCGCGGCAGCCGGGGCGGCGCAGCGACCACCGCGGCCCGGCTCAGCCGCAACGACGTCGCGATCGTGCAGCACGAGTACGGCATCTTCGGCGGAGCCGACGGTGACGACGTGCTCGAGGTGGCGCGTGACCTGAGCGTGCCCCTCGTCGTGGTGCTCCACACCGTGCTCACGACCCCGACGCTGCACCAGCGCGAGATCCTCGACGAGCTGGTGCTCCTGGCCGACGTCGTCGTCACCATGACCCGGACCGCCCGCGAGCGCCTGATCACGCACTACACGGTCGACCCGAGCATTGTGCAGGTGGTGCCCCACGGTGCCCTCGACGCCCGTCCCGTCGTCGTGCCCGACCCGCCGAGCACCACCGACACCACCGACACCCCCGACACCCCCGACACCCCGTACGGCGGCTCCCCCCGCCCGACCGTCCTCACCTGGGGTCTCATCGGCCCGGGCAAGGGCATCGAGTGGGCGCTGCAGGCGATGACCCTCCTGCGCGACCTCGACCCGCGCTACCTGGTCGTCGGAGAGACCCACCCCAAGGTGCTCGAGCACGAGGGTGAGCGCTACCGGGAGCGCCTGGAGCGCGAGGTCGCGAGCCTCGAGCTCGGGGCACTCGTGGAGTTCGACCCCCGCTACCTCGATGCGGCGACCCTGCGCTCGATCGTCGACAGCGCCGACGTCGTGCTGCTGCCCTACGACTCCCTGCAGCAGGTGACCTCGGGGGTGCTCACCGAGGCGGTCTGCGCCGGGCGGCCCGTCGTGGCCACCGGCTTCCCGCACGCCCGAGAGCTGCTCGCGAGCGGTGCCGGCATCGTCGTCGAGCGGCAGGACCCGGTCGCCATGGCCGCCGCGCTGCGCCGGGTGCTCACCGAG
>JALYVC010000024.1 GCA_030853445.1 Actinomycetota bacterium
CCGTCAAGATTCGCCTGAAGCGGATGGGCAAGATCCGTGCACCGTTCTACCGGGTCGTCGTCATGGACTCGCGCACCAAGCGCGACGGCCGGGCGATCGAGGAGATCGGCAAGTACCACCCCACCGAAGAGCCCTCGCTCATCGAGATCGACTCCGAGCGGGCCCAGCACTGGCTCAGCAACGGGGCGCAGCCGACCGAGGCCGCGCTCGCGCTGCTCAAGATCACCGGCGACTGGCAGAAGTTCAACGGCACCGAGGGTGCCGAGGGAACGCTGAAGGTCAAGGCGCCCAAGAAGAGCAAGAGAGAGCTCTACGAGGCGGCCATCGCGGCCGCTGGCGGCAGCAGCCTCGACGTCAAGGACCCGACGCCTCGCAAGAAGGCGGCGCCGGCCAAGAAGGCAGCGCCCGCCGCGGAGCCCGCGCCCGCCGCGTCGGAGAGCAGCGCAGAGAAGCCAAACCCGGAGGAGACCTCGCAGGCCGCGGCCGCCGAGGCCACCCCGGTCGCCGCCGACACCGACTCGGGTGCCGCGTCCACCACCAGCGTCGACGCGGCCGACATCCCCGAGGACACCTCCTCCAGCGCCGCTGACGCCGAGAAGAGCGAGGCCTGAGGGTGCTCGAGGAGGCTCTCGAGCACCTCGTCAAGGGCATCGTCGACCACGAAGACGACGTGGTCGTGCGCCGCAAGGAGCTGCGTCGCGGTGATCTCCTCGAGGTACGCGTGCACCCCGACGACCTCGGTCGTGTGATCGGCCGGTCCGGTCGCACAGCCAGCGCGCTGCGGACCGTCGTGAGTGCGCTTGCCGGTGGCGGTTCGGTGCGAGTCGACATCGTCGACACCGACAAGCAGGGCTGAGCCCCACTGCTCGGTGTGGATGGCAGCACGGATGAACGAACCGCAGTCGGGGTGATCGCCCCTTCTGCGGTTCATTCATCTGCCCCCTCACGGAGGCACCACCGCCGTATGCCTGCTGAGAGGATCGCTGTCATGGCAGGAACCGAGCTGGTCGTCGCTCGCATCGGGAAGCCGCACGGGTTGCTCGGTGAGGTCACTGTGCAGCTGCACACCGACGACCCCGAGAGGCGGCTGGTCACCGGCGCGACGTTCGCCACGCAGGCGCAGCCGGGGAGCGGCGTGCCGCGCACGCTGACCTTGCGCTCGACGCGGGTGCACAACGGCACCTGGCTGCTGGCGTTCGAACAGATCCCGGACCGGACCGGCGCCGAGTCGCTGCGGGGTACTCAGCTGCTTGCCGACGTCGACGACCTGCCGCGGTTGGACGACGATGACGACGAGGGCTGGTACGAGGACGAGCTGCTCGGTCTGGCCGTCGTCACCCGCGACGGCCGACAGGTGGGCACGGTCAGTGGTCTGCAGACCGGGACGGTCCAGGACCTGTTGGTCGTGGCCCTGACAGGAGGCGGCGACGCATACCTGCCGTTCGTCGAGGCGATCGTCCCGGAGGTCGACGTGCCGGCCGGGCGAGTGGTCGTCGCCCCGCCCGACGGCCTGCTGGAGCTCAACACGTGAGCCTGCGTAAGCGTAGGACCCGGGTCGGCCCGTGAGGGTCGACATCGTCTCGATCTTCCCGGACTATCTCGCGCCCCTGCGTCTGTCGCTGATCGGCAAGGCCCGCGACCAGGGGCTGCTCGACGTCCGCGTGCACGACCTGCGGGACTTCACGCACGACCGGCACCGCACGGTGGACGACTCGCCCTACGGCGGAGGCGCCGGCATGGTGATGCGGGCCGAGCCCTGGGGCGAGGCGATCGACGCTCTGCTGCAGTCCGGGGAGGGGGTCCCACACCTGCTCGTCCCGGGGCCGGGCGGTACCCCGTTCACGCAGGCCATGGCCCGCGAGCTGACGGCCGAAACCTGGTTGGCCTTCGCGTGCGGGCGCTATGAAGGCATCGACGAACGGTTCGTCGAGGACGCGGCCGAGCGGATGCCGGTGACCGTGGTCTCGCTCGGCGACTACGTCCTGGGCGGCGGCGAGGTCGCGGTGCTCGCGGTCGTCGAGGCAGTGGCGCGGTTGCTTCCCGGAGTCATCGGCAACGCGGACTCGCTCGTCGAGGAGTCCCACGAGGACGGCCTGCTGGAGTACCCCGTCTATACGAAGCCGGCGTCCTGGCGCGGCCATGAGGTGCCACCGGTCCTGTTGTCCGGCAACCACGGCGCGATCGCGCGCTGGCGTCACGAGCAGCGGCTGTCGCGCACTGCCGCCCGGCGGCCGGACCTGCTGCACGCATCGGCGGGAATGCTCCCCGGCGACCTCGCTCCGATGCTGGCGACCCCCGCCGACTCCCCCGAGCTACTGGTCCTGCAGCGGGCCTGCTGGGTGCCAGAAGGTCGCAGCGCGGACAGCTGGGAGATACCGCCTCTGGTCGAGACACTCGACGAGGTCGTCACGTCCCTGGGCACGTGGCGCACCTGGGTGGTGCGCTCGGGAGGTCGGCTCGTCGGGTCGGTACGCGGGCGTTCCGTGCCGGACGACGCAACCGTCTGGGAGACCGGCCGGCTCATGGTCGCCCCGGACGTGCAGGGCCGAGGGATCGGCCGGTCGCTCCTGGGGTATGCCGAAAGCGCTGCGCCCGAGGGAACGCGCCGGCTCTGGATCAACACCGG
>JALYVC010000030.1 GCA_030853445.1 Actinomycetota bacterium
GGTCGCGGCACCCCGGGAGGCAGGGCCGGCAGCCCGGCAGCCGTGTCCCCCGTACGACGCCCGTCCGGGCCCCGGATTTGCCGGGGCCGTCAGGCACGAGGCAGTCTGGAGGGCGTGTCCACGCCCGTCTCCCGCACCCCGTCTCGACCCCTGCTGAGCGTCGCGGCGGGGATGGGCGCCGTCGCCGTCCTGCTCGCCGGGTGCGCCGAGCCCACCCCCGTCGTCATCGGAGGGGGCACCGTCGCACCCGCGACGGCCGCTCCGTCGGGGTCCGCGTCGAGCGGGTCGTCGTCCGCCCCGACCGGCACCCCGTCGCCCTCGTCGACCGCCGCGCGACCGTCGACCGCCACGACGAAGCCGTCCGTGTGGCCGACGAGGACCGTCGATGTGGGCAGGACGCTGACGGACACCGGGCTCGGGCACAAGGTGGCGGTCAAGCGGATCCTGAGGGGGCTGCCCTGGCCCGCCGGCTACACCGCCACCGCCCAGGCCTACGAGCTGGTGGCCGTGGAGATGACGTGGACCCCGAGCACGACCTACACCGCGCCGCTGCGGCGTGCCGACTTCTCGATCCGCACGGGAGCGGCCTTCCCCAGCCGCCCGCTCTCCCTCGTCGACACTGCCCTCAGGACGCACAAGATGGCTCTGCTGCCGTCGCAGGTCGTCACGGGCAGGTCGGCCACCGGGTGGCTGGTCTTCAAGGTCGACCCCAAAGGCGCCGCCAACCTCAGCCTGCTCTACACCCGGCCGAAGGCGCAGGTCTCGGGCGGCGGCCAGGTCTTCGACAGCCGTACCTTCAGCGTGGTCCTCACCGGCTCACCCGTCCCCACCAGCTGACGCCCGGAGCTGCGGGAGGCGTCAGAGGGCGTCGCCGACGACGACGGGCTCGGCGTGGAGCGTGACCCCGAAGGTGTCGCGCACGCCGTCACGCACCTCGCGTGCGAGCGCCAGCACCTCGCCGGCACTGGCCCCGCCGCGGTTGGTCACGGCCAGCGTGTGCTTGGTCGAGAGCGCGGCCCGACCGGGTAGCCCGTGGCCGCGCGCGAACCCGGCGCGCTCGATGAGCCACGCCGCACTGGTCTTGACCCGGCCCCCGCCCTCGGACCAGGAGGGCAGGTCGACCTCGGCCCCGAGACGGTCGTGGACGCGGGTGACGAGGTCGTCCCAGGCGCGGTCGTGCAGCACGGGGTTGGTGAAGAACGACCCGCAGCTCCAGGTGTCGTGGTCGGGAGCGTCGAGCACCATGCCGCGACGGCGCCGCTGGCTCAGGACGGCGTCGCGCACCTGCGTCAACGGTGCCCTCGCACCCACCTCGATGCCGAGCGCGGTGGCGAGGTCTGCGTAGCGCACGGGCTCACCGAGGTCGCCGACCCTGAGCTGGAAGAGGACGTCGAGCACGACGTACCGGCCGCCCTTGCCGTCGCCGTTCTTGAAGCGGCTGTCACGGTAGCCGAAGCCGCACTCGGCCCCGAAGACCGTGCGCACGCTCTGCGTCTGGCGGTCCCACACCCGCACCTGGGCGATGGTCGTGGCAACCTCCTGGCCGTAGGCGCCGACGTTCTGGATCGGGGTGGCACCCGTGGCGCCGGGGATGCCGGAGAGGGCCTCGATACCGGCCCAGCCCTCGGCGACGGCCCGGGCGACCAGGTCGTCCCACGGCTCACCGGCCGCGACCCGCACGTTGGCCCCACCGCAGGAGTCGTCGGACTCCACGGTGACCCCGGTCGTCGCGACGCGCACCACCGTGCCCGGGAAGCCGGCGTCGGCGACCAGGACGTTGGAGCCTCCACCGAGCACGAGCAGCGGCTCGTCGGCGTCGTCGACCTCTCGCACGGCGTCGACCAGCTCGTCGGTCGTGGTCACGGTGACCAGACGCGAAGCCGGACCGCCGACCCGCATCGTCGTCAGGTCGCAGAGCGGGACGTCGTGCTGCTCCAACCGCTGGGGGGCGCTCACGCCGCTGCGCTCAGTCGAGGCGCACGACGACGAGGGCACGCCCGAGCACCTTGTCGTCACCACAGGTGGCTCGCAGCTCGACGGTCACCAGCCCCGCCTCGGCATCGACCTTCTTGACCACACCGGCGAAGACGACGTCGGCCCCGGTGTCGTGGGGGACGACGACCGGTTTGGTGAAGCGCGTGCCGTACTCGACGACGCGCCCCGCGTCCCCGACCCAGTCGGCGACGACCGTGCCGCCGGCCCCCATGGTGAACATGCCGTGCGCGATGACGTCGGGCAGGCCCACGGCCCGGGCGAACCGCTCATCCCAGTGGATCGGGTTGCGGTCGAGCGAGGCCCCGGCGTAGCGCACCAGGGTGGCTCGGTCGATGTGGACGGTGCGGGTGGGGAGCTCGTCGCCGACGGAGATGGAGGACAGGGCCCGGACGGTCATCAGGCGCCTGCCGTCTCGGCGGCTTCGGCGCCGCGGATGACCAGGGTCGAAGTGGCGGTGCAGACCGCTTCGCCGTCGACGCTCAGCTCGGTGCGGGTGGTGACCATGCTGTGCCCTCCGGCGGATCGGACCCCGTCGACGTGCAGCACGCCCACGACGTCGTCGCCGGCCGTCAGCGGACGGTGGTGGGTGAAGCGCTGCTCGCCGTGCACGACCCGGCTGTAGTCGATGCCGGCCTCGGGGTCGAGCATCAGCTGGGCGTCACACTGCTGCGCGATGAGCACGGCGAAGGTGGGGGGGGCGATGACGCCGCGGTAGCCCGCAGCGACCGCGGCCTCGCCGTCGACGTGGACAGGGTCGGTGCTGCCCACTGCTTCGGCGAACTCGCGGATCTTGGCCGCCCCCACGGCATACGGGGTGGTGGGCGGGTACTCGCGCCCGACGAAGTCTGCGTTGACCGGCATGCCCTCACCCTACTGGGCGCGCTTCTGCTGTCCGTCACCGTCCTCGGCGCCATCGTCGCCCCGGGCCCGTGCGTCGACGGCCACGGCGACCGAGGCGTCGTACGCCCAGAACGGACGCACCAGGACCCCGGCGACGACCACGACGACCAGGCACACCAGTCCTCCCCCGACCCACGAGACGGTCGTGTCGGTGAAGGCGGCTGTGGCCCCGGCCCGCACGTCGCCGAGCCGCGGACCCCCGGCCACCACCGCGATGAAGACGCCCTGCATGCGCCCGCGCATCTCGTCGGGCGCGTAGGTCTGCAGGATGGTCTGGCGGTAGACGGCCGAGACGAGGTCGAAGGCACCGGCGAGAGCGAGCAGGACCACGGCCAGCCACAGCTGGTGGGCCAGGCCGGCGAGCGCGATGGCGCCGCCCCAGCCCGCGATGGAGACCACCAGCGCCACGCCCTGACGCCGTACCCGCCCGATCCACCCGCTCGACAGCCCGGCGACGACGGCTCCGATCGCGATCGCCGCATAGAGCGGGCCGACGTTGCCGTCGTAGCGCTCGGCCGCGACCTCGGGAAAGAGCGACCGCGGCATCGCCAGCACCATGGCCGCGATGTCGACGACGAAGCTCATGAGAAGCACAGGTCGGACGACGATGAAGCGCAGCCCCTCGAGGACCGCGCCCGCGCCGGCCCCGGGCCGGGCCCCGCCCCCACCGGGGGGCACCGCCGGCAGTCGGAAGGCCGACCAGAGGGCAGAGGTGAAGAGCAGCGCATCGGCGCCGTAGGCGTAGACGAAGCCGTGGGGCAGGACCACGAGCAGCCCCGCGAGCAGCGGACCGATGACCTGCCCGACGTTTCCCACGGTGAAGTTCAGGGTGTTGGCGGCAGGCACGAGCTGCGTCGGGACGATGCGCGGAATGATCGCGCCGCGAGCCGACGAGGCGACCGCGAAGGCACCCGACTGCACCACCACGAGACCCAGGATCAGGGCCACGCTGTCGACGGTGAACAGGGTCTGCGCGAGCAGCGCCAGTGTGACGGCCCACCCGAGCAGCGACGACCACAGGTAGAGCACGCGCCGGTCGACCACGTCGGCGATCGCCCCGCCCCACAGACCGAACCCCACGATCGGCAGGAGGCCGGCCAGACCGACGTACCCGACGTCGAGACTGGAGCGGGTGAGGTCGTAGACCTGCACGGGCACGGCCACCTGGGTGAGCATCGACCCGACGAACGAGGTGCCCTGGCCGACGAGCAGCCGACGGTACGGCGCGACGCGCAGGGGCCTGGTGTCGATGGCCTGGCGGTCGAGCAGACGGCGCAGCGCCGACGGGTCCCGGACCGGGACCGGGTCGGCTCCACCACGCTGGTCGTCACTCCCGAGTCCGCCGTCGTCCGCCACGGGGGGTGAGTCTGGCAGGGCGTGACGACGAAACGACCGTCACCCCCTGTCGGGGGTGACGGCCGTTCGGCCCTGCGACGTGAGCGGCCTCCTGCAGCCGCAGACCTCAGCGGGTCTCGCGGTGCTCCGTCTGCTTGCCGCAGTTGGGGCAGAACTTCGCCAGCTCCAGCCGGTCAGGGTCGTTGCGGCGGTTCTTCTTGGTGATGTAGTTGCGGTTCTTGCAGTCCACGCACGCCATGGTGATCTTGGGACGGACGTCGGCGCTCTTGCTGGCCACGGGACAACCTGCTCTCGAACTGAGGGGATGGACACGGGACGTGACCACCAACGCTGCTGGGGGCGCCGGGCGTTTCCGGCCCGAGGGCCGTCACCTGACACGACGCCCCAGTTTATGCGAGGGAGGGGTCGGGCGAGAAATCGTCTCTCGCCCGGCTCGGGCCCGGGGGCGGTCGTCGTAGCGGGAGCGGGGCTCGATCCCGCGACCTCACGATTATGAGTCGTGCGCTCTAACCAGCTGAGCTACCCCGCCGAGGACCCTCCGTGAGGAGGACCAGAGCCCCTTTACGGAATCGAACCGTAGACCTTCTCCTTACCATGGAGACGCTCTGCCGACTGAGCTAAAGGGGCGTCGGGAGGCTCGGCCTCCCTGTCGGTGCGTCGCAGACTTTACACGAGCTCACCAGACGCGTGAAATCCGCACTCCCCCGGGCCTTGCGCCCGCGTCGCGGGCGCGGGATCCCGCGTCGGCCCGGACGTACCGGGGTCACAGGGTGCGGACGCCGGCCACGAACGAGGTGGTCTCCCCCAACCGGGGCAGGAGCACGGCCTGGTAGGCATGGTAGGTGTCGGGCTTGCCCTCCCAGACGTGCTGCGAGGGCTGGTTGTGCTCGTCGAGCTCGTGGCGCCACGACCCGCGCTCGGCGTCGACGAAGAGGTCGTCGATGTGCGCCCGCCAGGTCTCGAAGTGGTCGCGGTAGCGCTGCTCGCCCGTGACGAGGGCCAGGGTCCAGGCGGTGGCCAGCCCCTCGGCGGCAACCCAGTGGAGACGGTCTCGCACGACCGGGGTGGCGTCGAAGTCGGTCGTGTAGACGAAGCCGGGGAGGCCGTCGACCGACCACCCGTCCTCGACGGCCCGGTCGAAGAGGATCACGGCATCGTCGAGGAGCCAGTCGGGGGCCTGCTGACCCCGGGTCTCGAGGGCGGTGCGCACGTGCAGGGCCAGGCGCGACCACTCGAGCAGGTGCCCGATGGTCACTCCGTAGGGTCGGAACTTGTCTGCAGGGTGGTCGCGGTTGTAGCCGAGCTGCTGGTGCCAGCCCTCGTCGTAGTGCTCGGGCAGGCGGTAGCCGTTGCTGCGCGCGAACTCGTGGACGACCCGCTCGGTGATGCGCAGCGCCCGCTCGAGGTGCGCGCGGTCACCGGTGACGTCGTGCGCCGCGAGCATCGCCTCGACGGTGTGCATGTTGGCGTTGACCCCGCGGTAGGGATCGAGGGTCGTGAAGGTGCGGTCCCAGACGTCGGCCGCCAGTCCGGCGTCGTCGTCCCAGAACCGTGCGACGAAGGTGTCGAGGGCCTCGGTGAGCAGGGCGGGTGCGTCAGGGTGGCCCGCCGCCACCGCACTGGCGGCCGCGAGGACGACGAAGGCGTGCGCGTAGGCCTGCTTGGTGTCGTCGGCCGGGCGCGAGGTGCCGTCGGGCCCGGTCTCCACGGCGGCATACCACCCGCCGTGCTCGTCGTCGTGCAGGCGAGCGCGCAGGGCGCTGATGCCGTGGTCGACCAGGGCCGCCGCGCCGGAGTCACCCTGCAGCGCGCCGAGAGCGAGGACGTGGGTCATCCGGCAGGTGACCCACAGCTCGACGGGCCGGTCGGCCTCGACCTGTCCGTCGTCGTCGAGCCAGCCGAAGCCCCCGTCGGGGTGCAGCGCACCCCGGGTGAAGTCCAGCAGCGAGGCGGCCTGGCGCTCGAGCCAGTGCCGTTCGTTCTCCGTGAGCGTGGTGGAGGAGGTGGAGTGCGCCATGAGGTCGAACCTAGCGCCGGAGCCGGTCGGCGCGGGCCGCCGGGCCGTGCATCGTGGGCTGGCGGTCGCGGTCAGCCGACGACCACGACGTGGAGGTTGCGGGGGCCGTGCACGCCCTCGACCCGGTCGAGCTCGATGTCGCTAGTGGCGCTGGGGCCGGAGATCCAGGTGAGCGGGCGGGTCACCGCCCCGAGTCGCTCCAGCAGGGCGACGGCCGCGGGCACGTCACCGACGACCTGCTCGGCGCGCACGACACAGACGTGCCGGTCGGGCACGAGGCTGAGGGCGCGCCTGCCCTGGCCGGGTCCGTGGTCGAGGACGATGGTGCCCGTCTCGGCGATGCCGACCGTCGCGAGGGTGACGACGGCGTCGACCGCGTCGAGCTGGTGGGCGCCGAGGCCGTCGTCGTCGACGCGCCGGGCCGCGGGCGGCAGGCCCAGGAGGTGGTCGGGGTAGCCGTGCGGCACTAGGACGGTGGCGCTCTCGGCCAGCCCGTCACGCACGGCCGCGGCCGCATCGGCCTCCGAGCACCGCACCACGACGGCGCGGTAGTCGGCTATGCGCTCGACGAACAGGTCGAGCAGCACCTGCTCCCCCCGACCGCTGGTTGCGTCCGACGTGACCGACTCGCCACCCGGAGGGGGGGATTCGGGCACCTGAGGCGCAGGGACCGGACTGGTGGGGGTGTGGGTCGCGGCGGTGGGCTCGGTCGCGTGCAGGGCGGAGCGGACTCTCGCCAGGATGTCGTCGCGGGCGGTCACGGGCGGTCTCCTTGCCGCTGCGGTGGGGCGGGACGGCGTGCGGGGTCGCGTCCGGAGTCCTCGTCAGCCCCACCGTGGGTCTCGGCCCACCACCGCCGGAACGAGGTGCGTGGGGGCACCGGGAGGTCGCGGGCGTCGCTCCACGCGGACGCCGGACCGGGAAGGCGACCCAGGGCGGCCCGGCCGCCGGGGAGGCTGCGGCCATGGACGCCGGGGAGCCCACCGAGACCGCTGATGACACGGTTGGCGACGCCGGAGGCCTTGACCGCCAACGACATCCGGGCCGGGTCGGAGAAGAGCAGCGAGGTGGCCCGCATCGCCAGGTCCTGCCCCTTGGGGCGACCGTCGCGGTGCGCGTCGACCACCTCGACGCGCAGGTGCACGAGGACCTCCGGGATGTTGATCTTGACCGGGCACACCTCGTAGCACCGGCCGCAGAGGGTCGAGGCGTAGGGCAGCGAGTCGACCTGCGCGTCGTGGCCCACGCCCTTGAGCAGGGGGCCGAGGATGGCGCCGATGGGACCGGGGTAGACCGAGCCGTAGGCATGACCACCGGTGCGTTCATAGACCGGGCAGACGTTGAGGCAGGCGGAGCAGCGGATGCAGCGCAGGGCCTGACGACCGACCTCGTCGGCCAGGACGTTGGTGCGCCCGTTGTCGAGCAGCACGACGTGGACCTCCTGCGGGCCGTCGCCGGGGGTGATGCCGCTCCACATCGAGGTGTAGGGGTTCATCCGCTCCCCCGTGCTCGAGCGGGGCAGCAGCTGCAGGAAGGTGTCGAGGTCGCCGAAGCGGGGCAGCACCTTCTCGATGCCGACGACGCTGACCAGCACCTCGGGCAGCGTCAGGCACATCCGCCCGTTGCCCTCGGACTCGACGACGACGAGCGTGCCGGTCTCGGCCACGGCGAAGTTGGCGCCGGAGACGGCGACCTTGGCTCGCAGGAACTTCTCCCGCAGGTGCAGGCGAGCCGCCCCCGCCAGCTCACGCGGCTCGTCGGTCAGGTCGACCGGCGCGGCTCGACCGGCGTCGGCCATGTGGTCGAGGAAGATCTGCCGGATCTCGGCCCGGTTGCGGTGGATGGCGGGTACAAGGATGTGCGAGGGCAGGTCGTCACCCAGCTGCACGATGAGCTCAGCGAGGTCGGTCTCCCAGGCGGCGATGCCCTCAGCGGCCAGGGCCTCGTTGAGCTCGATCTCCTGGGTGGCCATCGACTTGACCTTGACCACCTCGTCGGCGCCGTGGTCCTTGGCGATCTGCGCGACGATGGCGCAGGCCTCGACCCCGTCGCGGGCCCAGTGGACGATGGCGCCCCGTGCGGTCAAGGAGGCCTCGAGGGTGACCAGGTGCTCGTCGAGGTGCGCGAGCATGTCGTCCTTGAGCTGGGCCCCCTTGTCCCGCAGGGCCTCCCAGTCGGCGACCTCGTCAACGACCCGCTGACGCTTGTCGCGGATGGTGTGGGTGGCGTGCCTCAGGTTGGAGCGCAGCTGGGTGTCGGCGAGGGCCGTGTGAGCTGCCTGCGGGAAGGGCGGCATCCCGACGAAGGTCGCCCCCATCAGGCCACCCCCGCCGGCTGGTCCTGCGTGCTGGCGAGGATCTCGGCCAGGTGCATGACCCGCATGCCCGCCTGCTCCCGCGAGAGCATCCCCCCCATGTGCAGCAGACACGAGTTGTCGGAGGCCACGAGCACCTCTGCGCCGGTGTCGCGGGCGTGCCGCACCTTGTCGGAGCCCATGGCCACCGAGGTCTCCGCGTTCTTGAGCGCGAACGTGCCACCGAAGCCGCAGCACTCCTCCGCTGCGGGCAGCTCGAGCAGCCTCAGGCCCCGCACCTGCCGCAGGAGCCGCAGCGGGCGGTCACCGACCCCGAGCATGCGCAGCGAGTGGCAGGTCGGGTGGTAGGTCACCGTGTGGGGGAAGGACGCCCCGACGTCGACCACGCCGAGCACGTCGACCAGGAACTCGGTGAGCTCGTAGGTGCGGGGGCTCGTGCGCGCCACCGCGTCCTGCAGATCGTGGTCGCCGCTGCGCTGGGCGACGAGCCCGTGCTGGTGGCGTACGCAACCCACGCACGAGCCCGAGGGGACGACGACGGCGTCGTACCCCTCGAAGGCCTGCGTGAACTGGCGCACCACCGGCACGGCCTCGTCGAGGTAGCCGGTGTTGACCATCGGCTGTGCGCAGCAGGTCTGGCCGGGCGGGAACTCGACGTCGACCCCCAGCCGCCGCAGCAGCCGCACGACGGCCTTGCCGGTCTCGGGGAACATCGTGTCGTTGATGCACGTGAGCATCAGGGCGACTCTCACGGGCGTCTCCTGTCGATGCGGATGATGGTGGGGTCGGAGCAGTGGGGGAGCCCGGTCTGCCGACCTACCTGCGAACCTACGGCACCATCCACGCGAGGACGGGGGTGGACTGCAGGAACACGATCGCGCACATCAGCACAAGGAACCCCAGCGACCAGCCGACCACCTTGCGGAAGATGTCTCCCTCGCGGCCCGCCATCCCCACCGCCCCGGCGGCGATGGCGAGGTTCTGCGGCGAGATCATCTTGCCCAGGACACCACCCGAGCTGTTGGCCGCCGCCAGCAGCAGCGGGGACAGTCCGGTCTGCTTCGCGGCCGACACCTGCAGGGCGCCGAAGAGCGAGTTTGACGAGGTGTCGGAGCCGGTAACCGCGACACCGAGCCACCCGAGGACCGGCGAGATGAGGGCGAAGAGGGCGCCGGAGGCAGCGAGCCAGGTGCCGAGCGTCGCAGTCTGGCCGGAGGCGTTCATGACATAGGCCAGCCCGAGGACGGCCATGACCGTGACGATCGCGGCGAAGAGCTGGCGGTAGGTCTCGACGTACGCCTTGACGGCCCGCGCCGGGCTGATGCCGATGACTGGGATGGTGATGAGGCCCGCGATGACCATGAGCGTGCCGGCGGCCGAGAGTAAGCCGAACTTGAAGGTCGGCAGGGTCGAGACCTTGCCCGACGCCGTCTGCAGGTCGAGACCCGGCCACTGGAACGACGGGTTGATGACCTTCGCGGCGAAGAGCCCCTTGATTCCGGGCAGCTGGGTGATGACGAAGATCGCAACGATGATGAGGTAGGGGCTGTAGGCCTTGATCACGTCGCTGCGGGTGTCGACGGCGTCGCGGTCGCGGGCAGCGAGCTCGTCGAGGGTCCCGACCCCGGCACCGACCGGGTGGTCGTCGCCCGAGCCGGCGCCGACGGCGCGGGCGGCAGAACGACTCTGCGTGCGGGTCGAGGCCGGGGGGCCGGTCTCGTCGTCACCGGTCTCGACGTAGGCACCCGACGGCTGCCACACGCGCAGCAGCAGGACGACCGAGAGGGCGCCGACGAGCGAGGCGACGATGTCGGTGAGCTGGGTGGAGATGAAGTTGGAGGTGACGTACTGCGCGATGGCGAAGGAGATGCCGCAGGTGAGGGTGGCCGGCAGGGTCTCACGCACACCCTTGCCCTTGTCGATGATGAACACCAGGGCCATCGGCACGAAGACCGCGAGGATCGGCGTCTGGCGGCCGACCATCTGCGCGAGGGAGTGCTCCGACTGCTGGCTTACCGTGGCCAGGGTGGTGATCGGCACCGCGAGGGCGCCGAAGGCGACGGGGGCGGTGTTCGCGACCAGGGCGACCACGGCCGCCTTGAGGGGCCGGAAGCCCAGCGCGATGAGCATGACGCTGGTGATGGCCACGGGCGTGCCGAACCCGGCGAGGGCCTCGAGCAGCGCGCCGAAGCAGAAGGCGATGATGACCGCCTGGATGCGCTGGTCGTCACTGACCTTCGCGAACGACCGGCGCAGCACGTCGAAGTGTCCGGTGGCGACCGTCATGTTGTAGACCCAGATGGCGTTGATCACGATCCACAGGATGGGGAAGAAGCCGAACGCGGCGCCCTCCGCGCCGGCGAGCAGGGCCTGACCGACGGGCATTGAGTAGGCCGTGACGGCGATGAGCACGGCCACCGCCAGCGAGGCCAGCGCGGCCTTCCAGGCCGAGATGCGCAGCACGCCGAGCATGACGAAGAGCAGCAGCAGCGGCACCATCGCCACGACGGCAGTGAGGAAGAGCGAACCGCCGACGGCGTCGAGGACGGGTCTGTACATGGGTCACCTCTGGGGTCGAGCCGGTCCCACCGCGTCGTCGGGGTGGGTGGTCTCGGCGTGGTCAGGCACGCCGAGGCTGGACGGGGCGAGGCCCCGGATCGAGGCATCGAGCACCTCGACGGTGTGGGCGAGCGCGATCTGGGCTCCTGCGCGCTGCACGGAGGTCGCGACCTGCATGAGACAGCCCGGGTTGGCCGTCACGAGCAGCTCGGCCCCGGTGGCGATCACGTTGGCGGCCTTGCGGTCGCCCAGCTCGCGGGCGGGCTCGGGGTTGAGGATGTTGTAGACGCCGGCGCTGCCGCAGCACACGTCGGCCTCGGAGATCTCGCGCAGCGCAAGACCCGGGATGGCACGGAGCAGCTCGCGCGGCTGGGACCGCACGCCCTGGGCGTGCCCGAGGTGACAGGCGTCGTGGTAGGCGATGGTCACGTCGAGCGGGTGCCGGCGCGCGACCGGGCCGGCTTCCGCGAGGATCTCGGAGATGTCCTTCACCTTCGCGGCCATCGCCGCCGCCCGGTCGGCCCACTGCGGGTCGTCGGAGAGCAGGTGGACGTAGTCCTTCATCGCCGAGCCGCAGCCGGCGGAGTTGACGACGACGTGCTCGACGCCGGACATCTCGAACTGCGCAATCAGGTCACGGGCGAAGCCCTGGGCCTCCTCCTCCCGCCCGCTGTGCCCCGAGAGGGCGCCGCAGCAGCCCTGGCCGGCCGGTGCGACGACCTCGAACCCCTCGGCGGTGAGCACGCGCACGGTCGCGGCGTTGACGTCGGGGAAGAAGGCGCGCTGCACGCACCCGAGCAGCATGCCCACGGTGCCGCGTCTCTCGCCCTGGGCGGGGGTGCGCTCGGGCACCGGCGTCACCTTGCCGAGCGGCGGGGCGAGGGACTCCATCGCGGCCAGGGTGGGTGAGAGTCGTTCGAGCACCCCGCTGCGCCGCACCAGCCTGGACAGACCGCTGCGCTGGTAGAGGCGCAGGGGCCCGCGTGCCACGCGGAGCCGCTTGGGGTAGGGGAAGAGGCTGAAGATGGCTTCCCGGTAGGCCCTGTCGGCCGGCTTGCGGGTGTGCCGACGCTCGACCTGAGCCCGCGTGGCCTCGATGAGCCGGTCGTACTGCACACCCGACGGGCAGGCGGTCACGCAGGCCATGCACCCGAGGCAGGCGTCGAAGTGCCCGACCATCGTGTCGGTGAGCGGCTCCCCGTTCATGCCGTCGTTCATGAGGGCGATGCGTCCGCGGGGGCTGTCCATCTCCTCGCCCCACAGGACGTAGGTCGGACAGGTGGGGAGGCAGAAACCACAGTGCACGCAGTCGGCGATCAGCTCGGGACTGGGAGGGCGGTGCTCGTCGAAGGCCCGCAGGGCCACCGGGACCGGCCCCCGCGGCTCGGGTTGGGCACCGGCCGGGGCGTCACCCGTGCCGAACACGCGGCCG
This sequence comes from Actinomycetota bacterium, assembly GCA_030853445.1. Lineage (GTDB taxonomy): Bacteria > Actinomycetota > Actinomycetes > Actinomycetales > Dermatophilaceae > Lapillicoccus. Next base: position 12,574 of record JALYVC010000030.1, read on the forward strand.
TCGTCGCCACCGTGGGCGGGGGTGCCGTGGGCCCCGGTGCTCTCGTAGCCGGTCATGTCAGATGCCTCCCACGAATCGTCCCGGCGCGAGCACGCGACCGGGGTCGAGCTGGTCCTTGACCCGGCGCATGAGGTCGAGCCCGGCGACGGGGCCCCATACGTCGACCTGGCGGCGGATGCCGGGCTCGGCGTCGCGCACGACGACCGTGCCCCCGAGCCCGTGGCTGCGCTGCCGCAGGCCGTCGAGCACCCGCCCCACCGCGGCGTCGTCGGGACGGCCCCGCAGCGCCACGCCGACGGTGCCGACGGCGGCCGACCCGCGCAGGTCGAGGGGTACGCCGGTCTGCTGAGAGACCTCGTCGACTGCCGCGAGCAGCTCACTGACAGAGGCGATCTCGTGCGTCACCTTGAGCCGCAGATCGCCACTCTCACCGGGGTCGCGCCCCCACCAGGCCGGGGCCTCGGACAGCTGTTCGGCCCCCGCGCCGAGCAGCCGCTCCGCCGCGTCGGCCCGCGCGGGTACGCCGGCGCTGATGCCGTCCAGCCGCACGGCGAGCCGAGCGTCACCCTTTCCAGGGCGCTCGAGCTCGCAGGCGGTCATGACCAGCTGGGAGTGGACGACGCGCTGCACCAGCTCGCCGGCGTGCTGTCCTGACGAGACGGGGACGACGACCCACCGGCTCGCCTCGGGCACCGGGTGGAGGCGGACGGCGACCTGGGTGAGGACACCGAGGGTGCCGAAGGAGCCCGTGAGCAGCTTGGACAGGTCGTAGCCGGCCACGTTCTTGACGACCCGGCCGCCCGCGTGGGCCACGACCCCGTCTGCACGCACGACCGTCGCCCCGATGACGAGGTCGCGCACAGGGCCGTGCACCAGGCGCGTCGGCCCGGTGTCGGCCGTCGCGACGAGACCCCCGAGGGTGCCGCGGCGGGTGGGGTCGACGGCGAACCACTGGCCGGCGGACGCGAGGTCGGCCTGGAGGTCGTCGAGACGACGGCCCGCGCCGACGACGGCCACGAGGTCGCCGGCGGCGTGGTCGACGAGGTCGTCGAGGCGGCCGAGCTCGAGCAGGACGTCGAGCCGCTCCGGCGGAGCGCCCCAACCGAGCTTGGTGCCCGACCCTCGCGGCAGGACGGCCAGGCCCTCGTCGTGGGCGACACGCAGCACCGCGGACACACCGGCGGTGTCGGCGGGTGAGACGACCCAGCGGGGACGCAGACCGTCGACCGCGTCGTCGTCGGTGCCCTCACGGGCCGAGCCGTCGACGGCGTCGAGCAGCCGGGACAGGAGGTCGGTGGTCGTGGTCATCAGAACTGGTCCGCCAGACCGGCCTCGACAAGCGGGTGGGCGCCGTCGGCGGCATGCGCCCGCCGTGGCACCTCGCCGCACAGCCGAGGGGTGGGAAAGATCTTCCCAGGATTGGAGATCGACTTCGGGTCGAAGGCGCAGCGCAGCATCTGCATGGTGTCGAGGTCATCGTCGGTGAACATCTTGGGCATGTGCTTGGCCTTGTCGGAGCCGACCCCGTGCTCGCCGGTGATCGACCCGCCGAGCTCGATGCAGAGGTCGATGATGGCCCCCGACACCTCCTCGGCGCGCTCGGCCTCACCGGGCACGCCGTCGTCGAAGAGGACCAACGGGTGGAGGTTGCCGTCGCCGGCGTGGAAGACGTTGGCCACCCGCACTCCCCGCTCGCTGGCGAGCTCCTCGATGCGGCGCAGGGCCGGCCCGAGGGCGGTGCGCGGGATGACGCCGTCCTGCACGATGTAGTCGGGGCTGATGCGCCCCACGGCGGCGAACGCCGACTTGCGACCCTTCCAGAAGAGGGCCCGCTGGACGTCGTCGGCCGCGATGCGGATCTCGGTGGCACCGGCCGCCTCGCACATGCCGGTCACCTGCTCGAACTGGTGACGCACCTCGGCCTGCGGCCCGTCGAGCTCGACGATGAGCACTGCCCCGGCGCCCTGTGGATACCCGCACGCGACGGCCGCCTCAGCCGCCTCGATGGCCAGGGCGTCCATCATCTCGATAGCCGCCGGCACGACGCCTGCGCTGATGACGGCCGAGACCGCGCGTCCGGCCGAGTCGGTGTCGGGGAAGCCGGCCAGCAGGGTCTCGACCGCCTCGGGCGTGCGCGTGAGGCGCACAGTGACCCTGGTGGCGACACCGAGGGTGCCCTCCGAGCCGCAGACGACACCGAGCAGGTCGTAGCCGGGGGCGTCCGGCGCCTTGCCACCCAGCTCGACGAGCTCACCGGCCGGGGTGACCAGCTGCAGACCGGCGACGTGACCGGTGGTGAAGCCGTACTTCAGGCAGTGGGCGCCGCCGGAGTTCTCCGCCACGTTGCCACCGATCGAGCAGACCTGCTGGCTGGACGGGTCAGGGGCGAAGTAGTAACCCCCGGGGCGGGTCAGGCCCGACAGCTGGAGGTTGATCACCCCCGGCTCGACGACCGCCCGCTGGTTCGCGCGGTCGATCTCGAGCACTGCCCGCATCCGCGACAGCACGATGAGGACGCCGTCGGCGTGGGGAAGGGCCCCACCCGACAGTCCGGTGCCGGACCCCCGCGCGACGAAGGGTATGGAGTGCTCGGCGCACGCGCGCACGACCGCCGCCACCTGCTCGGCGGTCTCGGGCAGCACGACGAGCGCCGGCGTCACCTTGTAGTGCGCCAACCCGTCGCACGAGTAGGTGCGCAGCTGCGTGGGGTCGGTGATGACCCCTCGCGCAGGCAGCGTGGAACCCAGTAGGCCAGCCAGTCCTCGTGCGTCCACGTCGACCTCCTCGTCGCGTCGTGCGGTCGTGCTCGTGCGGTCGTGCTCGTGCGGTCGTGCAGCGATCCGGGCAGTCAGGCCATCTGCTCGTAGGCAGGGAGCGTGAGGAACTCGGCGAACTCGTCCGCGACGGCGACCGACATGAAGGTCTGCGTCGCCGCGGCGTACGTCTCCTTGTCGCCGGGGAGCTTGGCCAGCTCCTCGTCGACCAGCCGGTCGACGAGCTCGCGGGTGACGACCGTGCCGTCCTGCAGCTCGACCGCGTTGTGCAGCCACTGCCACACCTGCGAGCGGCTGATCTCGGCCGTGGCCGCATCCTCCATCAGGCCGTTGATGCCGACGGCGCCCTGACCGCCGAGCCAGGCGTGGAGGTACTGGATGCCCACGCTGATGTTGGCCCGCAGCCCCGCCTCGGTGACCTCACCGGGCGTCGCGGCGACGTCGAGCAGCTGGGCAGCGGTGACGTGCACGTCCTCGCGCAGCCGGTCGAGCTGGTTGGGCCGGTCTCCGAGCACCTTGGTGAAGGCCTCCTTGCAGGTCTCGACCATGCCCGGGTGAGCGACCCATGAGCCGTCGAAGCCGTCGCCGGCCTCACGGGTCTTGTCGTCGGTGACCTTGGCGTAGGCCGCCTCGTTGGCCTGCTCGTCCTTGCTCGGGATCAGGGCCGACATGCCGCCGATGGCGTGGGCCCCACGCTTGTGGCAGGTGCGCACGAGCAGCTCGGTGTAGGCGCGCATGAAGGGCACGGTCATCGTCACCTGCACGCGGTCGGGGAGCAGGAAGTCGCGCCCACGGGTGCGGAACTTCTTGATGGCGCTGAAGATGTAGTCCCACCGACCGGCGTTGAGACCCGACGAGTGCTCGCGCAGCTCGAAGAGGATCTCCTCCATCTCGAAGGCGGCCGGGTAGGTCTCGACCAGGACGGTGGCCCGGATCGTGCCCTGGGGAATGCCCCGGGCCTCCTGCGCGGCGATGAAGACCTCGTTCCACAATCGCGCCTCGAGGTGGCTCTCGAGCTTGGGCAGGTAGAAGTACGGGCCTTTTCCCGCGTCGATCTGACGCTGCGCGCAGTGGAAGAAGTAGAGCCCGAAGTCGAAGAACGAGCCGGAAAGGCGCTCCCCGTCGACGAGGACGTGCTTCTCGGTGAGGTGCAGGCCGCGGGGCCGGGCGACGACCGTCGCCAGCTCACCGTCGGTTCGCAGCGCATACGACTTGCCGTTCTCGGCCGTGAAGTCGATGGCGCCGTCGAGGGCGTCCATGAGGTTGAGCTGGCCGTTGACGGCGTTCTCCCACGTGGGCGTGGAGGCGTCCTCGAAGTCGGCGAGCCAGACCTTGGCGCCCGAGTTGAGCGCGTTGATCGTCATCTTGCGGTCGACGGGACCGGTGATCTCGACGCGGCGGTCCTCCAGCCCGGGGGCGGGGGCGGCGACCTGCCAGTCGGCGTCGCGCACCTGCGCCGTCTCGGGGAGGAAGTCGAGGGTGCCACCGGCCGCGAGCGCGTCATACCGCTCGTCACGGGCCGCCAGGAGCTCACGCCGCCGGCCGTCGAAGCGCCGGTGGAGGTCGGCCAGGAAGGCCAGCGCGTCGTCGGTGAGGACCTCGTCGAAACGGGGGCCCATCGGACCGGTCACCTGCACGCCGTCGGGTGTGGGCATCGTTGCTCCTGCTCATCGGTCTCCAGCGCCCTCTGCTGAGGATTTCCGCTGGATGGAAAATAAAGTTCGCTATGCAAAAGTATCTTGCCGCGGTAGTGCGACAGGGTCAAGTGCCCCGGCGCTAGCGTGACGGCCATGGACCCGACCATCCACGCCACCTCCCTACCCCGACCATGACCGCGACCTCCCGGCGCGAGCACACCGCCGACAGCCACGACCTCATCCGGGTGGTGGGGGCGCGGGTCAACAACCTGCGAGACGTCGACGTCGTCATCCCCAAGCGGCGCCTCACCGTCTTCACCGGGGTCTCCGGCTCGGGCAAGAGCTCGCTGGTCTTCGGCACGATCGCGGCGGAGTCGCAGCGGCTGATCAACGAGACCTACAGCGCCTTCGTCCAGGGCTTCATGCCCTCCTTCGGCCGCCCCGACGTCGACGTGCTCGACGGGCTGACGACGGCGATCATCGTCGACCAGCAGCGGATGGGCACCGATCCCCGCTCGACCGTCGGCACCGCCACCGACGCCTACGCCATGCTGCGCATCCTCTTCAGCCGCCTGGGGACGCCACACGTCGGCTCGCCCCAGGCCTTCTCCTTCAACGTCGCCTCGATCAGCGGGGCAGGCGCCGTGACGGTCGAGCGCGGGGGCGAGACCGTCAAGGAGCGGCGCAGCTTCAGCATCACCGGCGGCATGTGCCCGCGGTGCGACGGACGCGGGTCGGTCACCGACATCGACCTCACCGCCCTCTATGACGAGAGCCTGTCCCTGACGCAGGGCGCCCTCACCATCCCCGGCTACAGCATGGACGGCTGGTTCGGCCGCATCTACCGCGGCTCGGGCTTCCTCGACCCTGACAAGCCGATCGCGCGGTACACCACGCGCGAGCGGCACGACCTGCTGCACAAGAAGCCGACCAAGATCAAGGTCGACGGCATCAACCTCACCTACGAGGGCCTGATCCCCAAGATCACCAAGTCGATGCTCTCCAGGGACCCCGACGCGCTGCAGCCGCACATCAGGGCCTTCGTGGAGCGCGCCGTGACCTTCACGACCTGCCCTGAGTGCGGGGGGACCCGGCTGAACGAGGCCGCGCGGTCGTCACGGATCCGCAACACCAACATCGCCGAAGCGTCGGCGATGCAGATCAGCGACCTGGCGCAGTGGGTGCGCGCCCTCGACGAGCCGTCGGTCGCGCCGCTGCTGACCTCGCTACGCGACACGCTCGACTCCTTCGTCGAGATCGGGCTGGGCTACCTCTCGCTCGACCGGCCCTCGGGCACCCTCTCGGGCGGGGAGTCGCAGCGCACCAAGATGATCCGCCACCTGGGCTCGGCCCTCACCGACGTCACCTACGTCTTCGACGAGCCGACCGTGGGGCTCCACCCGCACGACATCGCCCTCATGAACGACCTGCTGCTGCGCCTGCGCGACAAGGGCAACACGGTGCTCGTCGTCGAGCACAAGCCGGAGATGATCGCCATCGCCGACCACGTGGTCGACATCGGCCCGGGGGCCGGCGTCGAGGGCGGGCAGATCGTGTACCAGGGCACGGTCTCGGGCCTACGGGCGAGCGGCACCCTCACCGGCCGTCACCTCGACGACCGGGCCGCGCTCAAGCCGACCGTGCGGGCGGCCACCGGCGCGCTGGAGGTGCGCGGGGCCGACACCCACAACCTGAGGTGCGTCGACCTGGACCTCCCGCTCGGGGTGCTCGTCGTCGTCACCGGGGTGGCGGGCTCGGGCAAGAGCTCGCTGGTCACCGGGTCGGTCAAGGGCCGTGACGGGGTGGTGTCGGTCGACCAGTCGCCGATCAGGGGCTCGCGGCGCAGCAACCCCGCGACCTACACCGGCCTGCTCGAGCCGATCCGCAAGGCCTTCGCCAAGGCCAGCGGGGTCAAGCCCGCGCTCTTCAGCGCCAACTCCGAGGGTGCCTGCCCCTCCTGCAACGGTGCCGGTGTCGTCTACACCGACCTCGCGATCATGGCGGGGGTCGCCACGACCTGCGAGACCTGCGACGGCAGGCGCTTCATGGCCGAGGTCCTCGAGCACAAGCTGGGCGGTCAGGACATCGCCCAAGTGCTGGCCATGTCGGCGGCACAGGCCCACGAGTTCTTCGGCGAGGGTGAGGCGAGCACCCCGCCCGCCCATCGGATCCTCGCCCAGCTCGTCGACGTGGGCCTGGGCTACCTCACCATCGGCCAGCCGCTGCCGACCCTCTCCGGCGGCGAGCGCCAGCGGCTCAAGCTCGCCACGCACATGGGCACCAGGGCGAACGTCTTCGTCCTCGACGAGCCGACCACCGGCCTGCACCTCGCCGACGTCGAGCAGCTCCTCGGGCTGCTGGACCGCCTCGTCGACTCGGGCACCTCGGTCGTCGTCATCGAGCACCACCAGGCGGTCATGGCCCACGCCGACTGGATCATCGACCTCGGCCCCAGCGCCGGTCACGACGGCGGCCTGGTGGTCTTCGAGGGGACACCCACCGACCTCGTCGCCGGCCGGTCCACCCTGACCGCCCAGCACCTGGCGTCCTACGTCGGAGCCTGAGCGCCCGCCACCATCTCCCGCACCCTCGGCCCACGACCCTGTCGTCGTGGGGGGTGAGGGCCCGTCAGCTGCCGGAGGCCGCTGCGGCGAGGTTGCCGAGCGACTCCTCGAGCTGGTCCTTGCTGACGAGGGGAAAGTGGACCTTGGACAGCAGGTCCTTGTCCGTGACCTTCTCCCAGTCGTAGGTGAGGGTGACCTCGGTGGAGTCGGGGCCCTGGGCGTCGAGCTCCCAGACCCACTCCCACCCGGGCGGCTCGGTGCCGGCGGGGGCGGTCTTCCACGACACCAGCGTGTTCTTGTCGTAGCCCGTGACGTGGTTGTCGCTCTTGTACTCCCCACCCATGTGGTCGCCGGTCATGTTCATGGTGAAGACCTGTCCGGTGCCGGTGATCCGGTCACCGCGGTCGACCGAGACGACGAAGCCCGATCCGTCGAGCTCGACGTGCCGCTGCGGCAGCGTGAGGACCTCGAAGATCTCGGACGCCGGGGCGTCGATGGTGCGGGAGACGGTAGTGCGCTTCTCGTGATCAGCCATGACGTCCGCCTACCCCGTGGGCGTCGCGCCAAACCCCGAGACGACGTCTGACCCGGTCCCGGGGTCAGATCGGGGGTGAACCGGAGCGTGGTCGGGCACGGAACCGGTTAGATTGGCCGCACGTCTGCTCGGGCGGGCGCACCGGCCCCACCCGAGCCACCACGAGCCACCACGAGCCACACGGCTGACCACCCAGGGGAGCGCACCACCGATGACCGACCCGACCTCGACGCCGTCCGATGCTGCCTACGCGCCCCTGGCCCCTCCCGCCCCGAGCTCGGGCCTGACACTCGCACCCCCGGCTCCCACGCAGGCGGTCAGCACCACCGCGGCACCGAAGATGGCCCCGCCCGTGCCCGCCGAAGCGGTCGCGGGGCTCGACGCCAAGGTCGATGGCTACCTCGAGGCCCTGATGCAGGCCCAGTCCAAGAGCCCCACCTTCGAGGCGAAGGCCGCCGACGTGCGCACCATGGGTGACGACGAGATCCGGCGGGCGGCCGAGTCGAGCAACCGGCTGCTCAAGGCCCCCGTCAAGGCGCTGCAGGAGGGGGGGCTCGCCGAGGGCTCCACGGTCGGCAAGACCCTGCTCGACCTGCGCCGCACCGTCGAGGACCTCGACCCCGGCCAGGCCAAGGGCGCCAAGAAGGTCTTCGGGATGATCCCCTTCGGCGACAAGATCACCGACTACTTCCGCAAGTACCAGTCGGCGCAGAGCCACCTCGACGGCATCCTGCACTCCCTGCGCAGCGGCCAGGACGAGCTGACGCGCGACAACGTCGCGCTCAACCTCGAGAAGCAGAACCTCTGGGACTCCATGGGCCGGATCAACCAGTACGTCTACATCGCCGAGCGGCTCGACGCCCGCCTCACCGCGCAGATCGCCACCCTCGAGGCCACCGACCCCGAGAAGGCGACGGCCCTCAAGCAGGACGTGCTCTTCTACGTGCGCCAGAAGCACCAGGACCTGCTCACCCAGCTGGCCGTGTCGATCCAGAACTACCTGGCCATCGACATCGTCATCAAGAACAACATCGAGCTCATCAAGGGGGTCGACCGCGCGTCGACCACGACGATCTCGGCGCTGCGCACGGCCGTCATCGTGGCCCAGGCCCTCGGCAACCAGAAGCTGGTGCTCGACCAGATCACCGCGCTCAACACGACGACGAGCAACCTCATCCAGTCGACGTCGGAGATGCTGCGCGACAACTCGGTCAAGATCCAGGAGCAGGCCGCCTCGGCCACCATCGGGCTGCCCCAGCTGCAGGCCGCCTTCGCCAACATCTACGCCACCATGGACGCCATCGACACCTACAAGGTGGCTGCCCTCGACTCGATGGCCTCGACCATCGGCGTCCTCGAGACCGAGGTGGGCAAGTCGCAGGCCTATCTCGAGCGCGCTAACCGCACGAACCCCCAGGTGCAGGCGGGCGCGCTCGACCTCGGACGCTGACGGCAGGGGAAGATCGACGACATGGGAATCGGTGCGTGGTTCGGCTTCGGCTCCCGGGCGCCGACGCCGCCGCAGGTGTCGACGCCGCGCGCGCCGACGGCCGACGACCTCGTCGCCGCGGTCGACGCGGTGGAGCGCCAGGCGCGTGACGGCAAGGTGCCTCCGATGGTGCAGTCGCGTCTCGGCCGGGTCACCCGGGTCGTGCGCGACACGGTGCCCCGCCTCGACTCCCTCGGCGCGGGGAGCCCCAGCGCCTACAACGTCATGGCGACCGCGACCAACTACCTTCCCGACGCGATCGGCGGTTACCTGCGACTGCCTCGGCAGTGGGCCGACTCGCGACCGGTCGACCGCGGGCGAACCCCCCTGATGATCCTCATCGACCAGCTCGACCTGCTGGGCGCGACCATGGACCGGGTCTTCGACGCCGTCTGCAACGCCGACGCCCAGGCCCTGATCGTGCACGGTCGTTTCCTGGAGGAGAAGTTCGGCGCCGCTGCGGGTGGCGGTGGGCTGCGCCTCGACCCCTCTCCGTCGTCGTCACCGCCGAGCGACCCGACCGGCGGCGTCGTGCCGCTCTCGCCGCCCAGCGGACGGTCGGGTCCGTGAGCGCCACCCTGACCCAGGCCCTCGACGCCCTCGCCGAGGCGGCCCGGACGGTGGGTGTCGACGCGCAGGAGGCGCGGCGCGAGGGGGTCGTCCTCGCCGCCACCGTGGCCGAGGCCGCCTCCCCCCTCCACGAGGCCGCACGCTCCTGGGC
>JALYVC010000044.1 GCA_030853445.1 Actinomycetota bacterium
GTGAGGGCCCGGCTGGCCCGGGAGAGCAGGGCCCCGATGCGGTCGCGCTCCTCCTCGGCGTCGGGGACCACGCGCTTGCCGGCATCGGTGGGCGTGGAGGCTCGCCAGTCGGCGACGAGGTCGAGCAGGGGCCGGTCGACCTCGTGACCGATGGCGCTGACGACCGGGGTCACGGCGGCGGCGACGGCGCGCAGGAGGGTCTCGTTGGAGAAGGGCAGCAGCTCTTCGGCGGAGCCGCCACCGCGGGCGATCACGATGACGTCGACCTGGTTGTCGGCGTCGAGCTCGCGCAGGGCCTGGGTGACCTCGGTGACCGCCGTGACGCCCTGGACAGCGACCTCGCGCACCTCGAACTGCACGCTGGGCCAGCGCCTGCGGGCGTTCTCGACGACGTCTCGCTCGGCGGCGCTCTCACGGCCGGTCACCAGCCCGACCCTGCGTGGCAGGAAGGGCAGCGGTCGCTTGCGGCCCTCGTCGAAGAGCCCCTCCTGCTGCAGCAGGCGGCCGAGCTGTTCGACGCGTGCGAGCAGGTCGCCGACCCCGACGGGACGGATCTGGCGGGCGTCGAGGGAGAGGCTGCCGCGCTTTGTCCAGAAGCTGGCCTTGGCCTGCACCACCACTCTGGCGCCCTCGGCGAGCGGCGGCATGGCCCGCAGGGCGTTCATCGAGATGCTGACGTTGATCGACATGTCGACGTCGGCGTCGCGCAGCGTGAGATAGGCCATGGTCCCGCGGGTGCTGAGCTGCACGACCTGCCCCTCCACCCACACCACCGACATCTTGTCGACGTAGTCGGCGATCTTGAGACTGAGCATGCGCAGCGGCCAGGGTGCCTCGGCCGAGGTCTCGGCCGCGCGCTCGGGGAGCGGTCGACGCGCCGGTTGCGAGGTCACGGCTGCAGTATGCCCGGCCTGACCGACAGTGGCTCGCAGCGACGCCGAACGTACGATGGACGCATGTCCACACCCGCCATCGCCAGCGACTCCACCCCTGACGTGAGCACCACCTCGAGCACGGGCAGGCGCGTGCTGCTCGCCGCCCCGCGGGGGTACTGCGCCGGCGTCGACCGTGCGGTCGTCACCGTGGAGAAGGCGCTCGAGCTCTACGGTGCGCCGGTCTATGTGCGCAAGGAGATCGTGCACAACAAGCACGTCGTGACGACCTTGCAGAAGCGCGGCGCGATCTTCGTCGACGAGACCGACGAGGTGCCCGAAGGCGCGACGGTGATCTTCAGCGCCCACGGGGTGGCGCCGGTGGTGCACGAGGAGGCGGCCCGGCTGAGTCTGAAGACGATCGACGCGACGTGCCCGCTCGTGACCAAGGTGCACCGCGAGGCCGTGCGGTTCGCTGACGACGACTTCGACATCTTGCTCATCGGGCACGAGGGTCACGAGGAGGTCGTCGGCACCAGCGGTGAGGCGCCCGAGCACATCACGATCGTCGACAGCCCCGCCGACGTCGTCAACGTCGAGGTCCGCGACCCGGAAAGGGTCGTGTGGCTCTCGCAGACCACGCTGTCGGTCGACGAGACGATGGAGACCGTGCGCCGGCTGCGCCAGAAGTTCCCGAAGCTGCAGGACCCACCCAGCGATGACATCTGCTACGCGACACAGAACCGTCAGGTCGCCGTGAAGCAGATGGCGGCGCAGTGCGAGCTCGTCATCGTCGTGGGGTCGCGCAACTCCTCCAACTCGGTGCGACTGGTCGAGGTGGCGATCGACCACGGGGCCGACGCCGGTCACCTCGTCGACTACGCCGACGAGATCGACGACGCCTGGCTCGAGGGCGTCACGACGGTGGGCGTGACCTCGGGGGCCAGCGTGCCCGAGGTGCTGGTGCGCGACGTGCTGACCCACCTCGCGGAGCGGGGCTTCGGCGACGTCGAGACGGTGACGTCGGCGGAGGAGTCGTTGATCTTCTCGCTGCCGGCCGAGCTGCGGCGGGACCTGAAGGCAGCCTCGGGCACCGAGCCCGGTCAGCTGCGTCACGACCCGGCGGCGGCCAAGGATGCCGAGTCACTGCAGTAGGTCGGATCCGAGTCGGCCAGGTGCCCCCGTGGGCGGTCGTGGGCAGCTGACCTGAACATGGGGGCCGTCCTAGCCCGCCGAGGCGGAACGGCCCGCGCCGCGAGACCCCGGCTCGTCGAAGCGCAGGGTGGGGCGGGCCACGTCGGGCTCCAGCGACTCGAGCAGCTCGACGGCGGTGAGGGGGCGACCGGCGGTCTCGACAGGGGTCAACGGGGGGAGTGAGTGGTCGACCAGGCCCAGCTCCTGCATTCGCCTCGCCGAGACCAGCACCCGTGACTCGAGCGAGCCGATGAAACCGTTGTAGGCCTCCACCGAGCGCTGCAGCGCTGCCCCCATGCGGGTGGCGTGCTGCCCCAGGCTGCCGAGCCGGTCGTAGAGCTCGCGACCGACCACGAGCAGCTCGCGGGCATTGCCGACGAGGGCGTCCTGCTGCCAGGTGAAAGCCACCGTGCGCAGCAGGGCAAGGAGGGTCCCGGGGGAGGCGAGCACCACGCGGCGTCGCATCGCGTGCTCGTGCAGGTCGGGGTCGCTCGCGAGGGCAGCGGTGAGAAAAGCCTCGCCGGGCACGAAGCAGACCACCATCTCGGGGGTGACCGGCAGCGCCGTCCAGTAGGCCTTGGCCGCCAGCGCGTCGACGTGGTGGCGCAGGGCCCTCGCGTGACCGGCGAGGTGGCGGCTGCGCTCGTCTGCGGTCAGCCCCTCGGCCTGGGCGGCGAGGAAGGCCGACATGGGCGCCTTGGCGTCGATGACGAGGTCCTTGCCGCCGGGGAGGTGGACGACGACGTCAGGACGCACCCCGTGGCCGTCGGCGGTGGTGCCCGACACCTGCTCGTCGACGTCGCAGCGGGCGAGCATGCCGGCGTGCTCGAGCACCCGGCGCAGCTGCACCTCACCCCACGAGCCGCGCACCGACGAGGCATTGAGCGACCCGACCAGCGAGGCCGTCTGGGTGCGCAGCTCGGTCGTCGACGCCGCCACCCGGGTGAGCTCGCTGGCCACGCGGGCGAACTGGTCGCCTCGGTCGCGCTCGAGGTCGTGCACCTGCCGGGCCACCTGCTCGAGGCTGTGACGTAGTGGGGCGATCATCTGCGCGGTCTCGGACCCCTCGCTCAGCGTCGCCTCGAGGTCGACCACCCGCTCGCGCAGCACGTCGCGCTCGGCCGACGCGGCGGCGAGCTGTGCGGCATACGTGCTCTGGTAGTGACCTCGGGCGACCAGAGAGGCCACGGCTGCCCCGGCGATGAGGGCGACCGTCGCGATCAGCCAGAGCAGCGGGGTCGAGGTCATGGTCAGAGCGTGGCACGCGGCACCGACAGACCCCGGGAGGTCGGTCACTGGTAGACGTAGGGGCGTGAACACCACGGAGTACGACACTGCCCTCGACCTCGTCGACACCGACCGTGCCGGCACCTATGCCGGAGTCTTCGGCGAGGGGTGGACGATCGGCAACGCCATCAACGGCGGTGTGGTCATGGCCGTCTCGACGGCGGCGATGCAGCGCCGTGCCTCGGCGGACGGCTTCGGTCGCCACCGTGATCCGGTCGCCTTCAGTGGCTACTTCCTCACTGCGTCTGAGCCGGGACCCCTGACGGTGACCACCGAGGTGCTGCGCTCTGGTCGCACCCTCACCACCGGCCAGGTCTCCGTCACCCAGCCGGGAGGGGACGGTGAGCCGGTCGAGCGAATGCGGGCGCTGCTCAGCCTGGGTGACCTCGGGGTCGGCGCCAGCCCCCTGCGCCAGCCTGACCCGCCGCCGATGCCGCAACCGGATGCGTGCGTGGCGAGCACCGACGCACCACCCAGCTTCCTGCGCGACTCCAGCCTCCTCGAGCGGCTCGACCTGCGTCTCGACCCGGCGTGCGTCGGGTGGGCGGTCGGCCAGCCCTCGGGTCAGGGCGAGATGCGGGCGTGGCTGCGGATGGCCGACGGTCGCGAGCCCGACCCGACCATGCTGCTGCTCGCCCTCGACGGACTGCCGCCGGTCGCCTTCGACCTCGGCATCCCCGGCTGGGCGCCGACGCTGGAGTTCACCGCGCACGTGCACGCCCGCCCGGCCCCGGGCTGGTTGCGACTTCAGGTGACCAGTCATGTGCTCGCTGGCTCGATGATGGAGGAGGATGCCCGTGTCTGGGACAGCTCGGGGGCGATGGTCGCGCAGTCGCGCCAGCTCTGCGGGGTGCGGCTGCCGCAGGGCTGGTCGCCCACGCTCTGAGGTGAAGGCCGACGACAGACCCGTGCGAGGAGGGGCCGCTGCGACGCGTCGTACCGGCCCCGCGCGCACGCTGGCGGAGCTCAGCCGGCGAGCGACTGCAGGGTGGAGCCGAGGCGAGGCAGGGCCGTGCTGACGTGCCCCTTGGCCCTGGGGCGGATCATGCCGTAGACCTTCGCCACCGCGGCGTGGTCGGGGTTGGCGGCGCGGGTGTCGGTGACCGACAGCAGCGACTCGGTCACCTCGTCCTCGCGAGAGACGAGGCGGGCCCCGAAGTCGCCCTGCCCGTCTTCCCAGTAGGGCTCGAGGGCGGTGAGGAAGTCGGGCAGCATACGGTTGACGGCCTTCCTGACCAGCGTGGAGTCGACCTTGCGGGCGGCGCCGTATGCGGTCTTGATGGCGGTCCCACCGAGGCCGGACTTGGCGGCGACCTCGGCGTCGACGACCTGCGAGAGGGCGTCGACGGCGCCGGGGCGGCGTTCTGGGGTGAGGAGGGTCTCGCAGAGGGTCGGCATGGCGGGAAGGCTAGAGGGCACACGGCGGCTCGGGGCGACGGTGTCCGGGAGACCGAGAGCATCACACCGTACGGAGCCACCGGCGTGGGGCCGGGGTCGGGCGGATGCGTCGTCCGTCGGGTCGGGCGCCTAGACTCTTGTCCTCGTGGCCCTCTCGATCGGAATCGTCGGACTTCCCAACGTGGGCAAGTCCACCCTCTTCAACGCCCTCACCAAGAACAACGTGCTCGCGGCGAACTATCCCTTCGCGACGATCGAGCCCAATGTCGGGGTCGTGCCGCTGCCGGACGAGCGGCTCGGGAAGCTCGCCGAGGTCTTCGGCAGCGACAAGATCCTGCCCGCGACGGTGTCCTTCGTCGACATCGCGGGGATCGTGCGCGGCGCCTCGGTAGGTGAGGGGCTGGGCAACAAGTTCCTCGCCAACATCCGTGAGGCCGATGCCATCTGCCAGGTCGTGCGCGTCTTTGAGGACGGCGACGTCGTGCACGTCGACGGCAAGATCAGCCCGTCCGGCGACATCGAGACCATCAACACCGAACTCGTGCTCGCCGATCTGCAGACCCTCGAGAAGGCCATGCCGCGTCTCGAGAAGGAGGCGCGCACCGTCAAGGAGAAACGCCCGGCGCTCGACAACGCACAGGCCGCCCAGAAGGTGCTCGAGGCCGGCGACACCCTGTATGCCGCCGGCGCGGCCGCGGGGGTTGACCTCGACGAGGCCCGCGCCCTGGGCCTGCTCACGACCAAGCCCTTCATCTACGTCTTCAACCTCGACGAGGACCAGCTGACCGACGAGGCGCTCAAGACCGAGCTGGCGGCCTCGGTCTCACCGGCCGACTCGGTCTTCCTCAACGCCAAGCTGGAGATGGACCTCATGGACATGGAGCCGGAGGACGCGCTCGAGATGCTGCAGGGCTTCGGCGCCACCGAGTCGGGCATGGCCCAGCTCGCCCGCGTCGGATTCCACACCCTCGGCCTGCAGACCTACCTCACGGCGGGCCCCAAGGAGTCGCGCGCGTGGACCATCGGCCAGGGCTGGACGGCCCCGATGGCCGCCGGCGTCATCCACACCGACTTCCAGCGCGGCTTCATCAAGGCCGAGATCGTGTCATTCGAGGACCTCGTCGCCGCCGGGTCGATGGCGGCGGCCAAGGCCGCTGGCAAGGTGCGCATCGAAGGCAAGGAGTACGCGATGGTGGACGGCGACGTCGTGGAGTTCCGCTTCAACGTGTGAACCCGCAGGTCAGAGGCGGTTTTGCCCTCATCTGCCCTCACCGTGCCCTCAGCAGCGGCGACGACTCGGGAAAAACTGACCGGGGCCGACCGGGGCACTCCCCTTGACGACCACTCCCAGCTCCCGTTCGGCGACGTCCACCGACTCCTCGGCCGAGAGCCAGGACACCTGGTAGACCCGGCGACCGTTGTCATCGTATTCAACCCACTGGCGCTGGCCCCACTCCTGAAGCGCTGAGTCGAGCTGGTCGCCTTGAATGACCCAGTCATCGAACTCGCCATGCAGGACACGGATGACTGACGCCGTCTGCGATGGCCTTCCCCAGCGCCGCCACCACAGGATCCCGCTCAGCCGACGCCAGTAGACGGCGGACTCGATGACGACATGCCCCGCGGGCTCATCGGTTCCCGGCGCACCCAGCACGCCCACGCGACCGTCGTACTCGTGCACCGGGTGGTCGGGCTCGACGCCGTGGGGAAGCCGTGGCATAGGCCAAGTCTGCCGGTCGACGGACCGCCGGAAGCCGTGGGTCTCAGGCTTGGTGGACCTCGGGTTGCGCTGCGGCCGTCGAACCGGACTCGAGGACCTCGGCGACGAGGCGGGCCGAGGCGTCGCGGACGCGGTCCTCCGCGGACGGCCAGAGGTGGGCGTAGGTGGTCAGGGT
>JALYVC010000051.1 GCA_030853445.1 Actinomycetota bacterium
TGGCGGTCCTAGCCTGCTCGTATGCGGGTACTTGTGGTTGAGGACCACCAGCGGATGGCGGCCCTGATCAGGCGTGGCTTGGAGGAGGAGGGGTACAGCGTCGACGTGGCCGTGGACGGGCCTGAGGCGGTTTGGCAGGCTGGGGAGTTCTCGTATGACGTGGTCGTGCTGGATGTCATGCTTCCGCAGCTGGATGGGTTTGAGGTCTGTCGCCAGATCCGGGCCGGCGGGTGCTGGGCGCCTGTGCTGATGCTGACGGCTCGCCAGGGGGTCGCCGACCGCGTCCACGGCTTGGACGCCGGAGCGGACGACTACCTGTCGAAGCCGTTCAGCTTCGTCGAGCTGGCGGCACGGTTGCGAGCGCTGATCCGGCGGGG
This sequence comes from Actinomycetota bacterium, assembly GCA_030853445.1. GTDB lineage: Bacteria > Actinomycetota > Actinomycetes > Actinomycetales > Dermatophilaceae > Lapillicoccus. The sequence goes on from JALYVC010000051.1 coordinate 378, forward strand.
ATCCCCGATCCGTCCGACCGTTCTTCAGGTGGGTGATCTGCGTCTGGACCCCGCGACGCACCAGGCGTGGCGGGGGGAGAGCGAGTTGTTCCTGACGGCGAAGGAGTTCGCGCTACTGCAGCTGTTCTTGGCCCATCCCGGGGAGGTCTTGTCACGCACCCGGATCCTCGAGGCCGTCTGGGACTTCGCGTTCGACGGGGTCTCGAACGTGGTGGACCAGTACGTGGCCTACCTGCGACGCAAGATTGATCGTCCCTTCCACCGCTCGGACCTGGAGACGGTGCGTGGTGCCGGCTACCGACTGCGGACCTCGTCGGCCGAGACCGCGCGAGCAGGCTGACCGTGCCGCTGCGGGTGCGCCTGTCTCTGGTCGTGGCTCTGGCGGTGGCCATGCTGTTCACCGGCGTGGGGGTGGTGTTCCTGCATCAGCTGCAGGTGGGCCTGGATGGTGCGGTCGACACCACCCTGCGCGCCCGCGCCGACGTGCTCTCCGCGCAGGTCGGATCCCCATCGGGTGTGGGATTCCAGGACGCCGGTGCGGCGGGTCTGCTCCCGCCCAACGAGGCCCTCGCGCAGCTGATCAGTGCCAACGGCACCGTCCTGGATTCCAGCGAGGGAGCTAGAGAAGTGCTGCTGACGCCGGCACAGCTCAGCCAGGCTCAAGGCGGCCCGCTGAGCCTGACGTCGGTCCTAGCCGGTGGCAGCGTCCGACTCCTCGCCCAACCCGTGCCGGGTGCCGGCACCCGTTCCCAGGTCCTTGTCGTGGGCACGTCCCGCGACCTGAGCGTGGCAGCGCTGGCGCGTGCGCGGACGCTGTTCTTGATCGCGGGCCCACTGATGGTGACGGCCAGTCTGGTGGGGGCGTGGATGCTCGCCGGTGCGACGTTGCGTCCGGTTGACCGGATGCGCAGACAGGCCGACGCCATCACGGCAGGAGATCTCGGCGCAGCGTTGACCGTTCCGGCGACGCGTGACGAGGTGGCCCGGCTGGGAGCGACGATGAACGCCCTCGTCCAGCGCCTACAGGTAGCCCTGAGCCAGCAGCGGGACCTGGTCGCCGACGCGGGCCATGAGCTGAGGACTCCGTTGACGCTGCTGCGGGCCGAGCTCGAGCTGGCGATCCGTCCCCACCGCCGGCACGAGGAGCTCGTGGAGTCCGTCACCGACGCCGTCGGCGACGTGGACCGCCTCACCCGGCTGACCGACGACCTCTTACTGCTGGCCACCGCCGACGCCATCGACACCCCGGTTCGCCGTGAGCCGGTCCGGATCGATTCCTTGGTGCGCGAGGTCGTCGAGCAGGTGCGCCGCAGGAGCCTGGCGGAGGGTGTCCCCACGGCCCGTCTCGACCTTGAACCGACCGGTCCGCTCCTCGTGACGGTCGAGGCCGGCGACATCGTCCGGGTGGTCACCAATCTGCTGGACAACGCCCTGCGGTACGCGCCCGCTGCATCCTGCGTCGGCGTCTGCGTCCATGCAGCAGAGGATCCGCCGACGGTGGTGCTGGACGTGACAGATCTCGGCCCGGGCTTCCCGCCGGCGTTCCTCCCGCACGCCTTCGAGCGGTTCCGGCGGGCAGACGCTGCCCGCTCTGAAGGACCAGGCGGTACGGGACTCGGTCTGTCCATCGTGGCCTCCCTGGTCCACCAGCATGGGGGGACGGTCAGCGCCTATAACCGGCCCTCAGGGGGTGCGCACGTCCAGGTCCGCCTACCGCGCACGACGAGATGACCTCGGCACCTTCGTCGTACACGGTGCTCACATCGAGTGCAGGGCACGCTGGAGAAGTCCAAACAACGACAGCACCACTGGCCCTAGGAGGCCCTCATGAACCGCCCCAAGAAGCTCGCTATCACCGCGGCCACCGCCCTCGCCCTGACCGCTCTCGGCGGCGTCGGGATCACCGCGGCACACGCCGCCGTCACCCACTCGTCTACGGCAGCAGCCGCCGAGGTGACCGCCCCCGACACCGACACCCTCCAGCAGGGCGACCAGAGCACCCCAGACACCGCGAACGCGGCCGGTGCCGAGGCAACCACCCCCGAGAGCGGCAGCGCCAGCGACGGCCCCGGAGGGCACGAGGACCCGGCTGGCAACGTCCAGAACGGGAACCAGGGCACGCCAGACACCGCTGACGCGGGCGGCGCCGAGGCGACCGCGCCCGAGAGCGGCAGCGCCAGCGACGGCCCCGGGGGGCACCAGGACCCCGCGGGCAACGTGCAGCACGAGGGCGGCCCCACCGAGCGGTGACAGCCAGCAGGCAGCGCTGACCGCCGGTGATCTCCGGGGATCGGCCCGGCCGCACCCCCTCCCCGTACAGGGTCCAGGGTCCGCTGCACATCTAGCCGCCCCGTCTGCTCAGGCAGGCGGGGCGGTTTGAGGCGCCCCGCTCGCGGCGGAAGGACACGGCCGCACTCGCGGCGGAGGACGCAGGGGAGATCATCGCGGGGAAGGGCTCTGGTCAGCTCAGGAAGCGCGTGCTGCGCTTCCTGGACCGCAAGGACATCAAGGCCCTTTACCACCGGGTCGAGAAGGACTCCGACAACTTCGGCCGGGTCTTCGTCCACTTCAGATGGAAGTAGCAACCTGCACCGCAGCCGCCAGCTCCAACGGGACGCAAGGATGGCTGTTGGACGCTGGACCGCCCGATTCGCGGCCGCTTTCGGCTCATGTACGGCGTCGTGCCGGGGCAGCTTTCGGTGGAACTTCCGTGGCGGGCCGCGGTCTCGGCGTCGCGTCGAGGAGGGCGGACTGCAGGATTCGGTTGACCAGGTCGACGTAGTCGGTCCTCGACCAGCCGGCCTGCTCGAGGAGTGGCTCGGGGAGGTGGCCCGAGACGGCGAGCAGGATGTCACGGGCCTGGGCGATCGAAAGCCCGGGCCGCATCGCGCCGGTCCCGGCGAGCAGCTTGGCGTTGTGCGTCATCCGCTCGGTCCGGGACTGCTCGATGCGGTGGTAGAGGTCGCTGACTGCCGGGTCCACCACGGCCAGGGACCGGATGAGGGCGAACAACCCGCTGGTCTCGGCACCGACCTCTCCCGAGAGCGCCGCCCAGGTCGCGATCATGCCTCGGGCGTCCCCGTCCTGGGCGGCGATGTCGGCTCGTTCTTCGGCTGGCCGCTCTCCTTGACCCTCCAGGGCATGCCACCAGGCCGCCTCCAGCAACCCCACCTTGCCGCCGAAGGTCTTGAAGATCGTGTCGACCGACACCTGCGCGTCCGCCGCGACCGCCGCGACGGTGGTTGCGACGTACCCGGCGGTGAGGAAGCGCTGGCGTGCGGCGGTGACGATCCGCCCGCGACGGACCGTTGCCCGCTCACGACGGCCGGTGGCGTCGTACTTGCGGGTCTTGACGTGGGGTGTCGGCAAGTGGATCATCTCCCTATCGGTTCCAGTCTACTGGATTCAAAAGGGAGCGCTCGTGTCAGACCCACCTGTCGCCCCGGGCGACCTGGTCGCTCGGCTGTTCGACCGGACCAACGCCCATGACCTGGACGGCCTGGTCGCGTGCTTCGGGCCGGACTACACGCTGATCAACCCGGTTCATCCGTCCCGCGACTTCGTCGGCCCCGGTCAGGTCCGTCGGAACTGGACTGTCTTGTTCGCGGGCGTCCCAGACCTCGTCGCCTTGGTGCACCGTGTCGTCGCCGATGGCGCGCAGGTCTGGGTCGAGATGACAATGAAGGGCACCCGCCGCGACGGGATGCCCGTGCACTTGGCCGGCGTCCAGGTCTTCACGGTCCGCGACGGCCTCATCCGCGGCTGCCGCTTCTACGTCGAGCCGGTCGAAGCGGCCGGTGTCGACGCCGACGGCGCCGTACAGCAGGCAGCCGGGCGGCCGTGATCACCCTGGTGGGGGGCACCGGGCGCCTAGGCCGGCAGGTGGCAGCCGCACTGGTGGCGCAGGGCAGACCGGTCCGGGTCGTCTCCCGGCACGCCGGAACCAGCGGCGCCGACCCTGGGCGGGCCGAGGCTGAGCTCGTCACGGCGGACATCGCCGACCCGCGCCAGGCTCGGGCCTTGATCGGCGTCAGCACGGCGATCGTGGCGGCCATGACGGGCATGGACCCGCGTCAGGGCGCCGGGCCGCAGGCAGTGGACCGCGACGCGGCGATCGTCCTCATCGACGCTGCCGCGCAGGCCGGCTGCCACCTCGTTCTCGTGTCTGTCGTCGGAGCCGCCCTCGACAGCCCGATCGAGCTGTTCCGGATGAAAGCCGCCGCCGAGGCACACCTGAAGACCAGCGACCTGTCCTGGACGATCGTGCGGGCGACCGCGTTCGCCGAGACCTGGACCGACATCATCACCGCGTCGACGGGGCGCGACGGACGCGCCCGGCTGTTGGGCCCGGCCCGGAACCCGATGAACTTCGTCCCCGTTGCCGACGTCGCGGCGGTGGTCGTCCGAGCCCTGGACGACGACGCCCTTCGGGGCCAGTGTGTCGAGGTCGACGGGCCCGAGAACCTCTCAGTGACCGACCTCGCCGCCCGTCTCACCGGCCGCCCACCCCGGCACCTACCCACCCCCATGGTCCGAACGCTGGGCTGGGCCGCCCGCCCTCTCGCTCCCGGGCTGGCCCGGATCGCCCGCCAGGCCATCGCGATGGAACACCTCGACCTCACCCGGGACGACCAACAGCTCCACCGTCACGGCCGGTGACCCCGGACCGTCCCCAAGATCTTTACCGGGGCCCCTCGATCCATTCCGTCAAGCCCGCACCGAACCACCAGCCGGGACGGTCGCCGCCCAGACGCCTGATCCCCTCCGCACGAGGGGCAGGTGGCCAGCAACTTCCAGCATTCGTGGCGGATAGACCCATGTCCGCGTCAGGCGAGGTTGCTCGACGCCCAGGCTAGGATTCGCCGGCTCCGGGCACGAACGAAGTGCAGTGAGGCCTGCCGGTAGGTCTCGTCTTCAACGAGGGTTCGCGGCAACGGCGACCCGGGAAGCTGTCGAATGGCAGATACGAACGGACTTGGACGCTCGCCTCGTCGCTGTGTTCGTCGAGCAGGAAGAACTCGACGTAGTGGCGGAAGTCACCGAACAGGGCGTAGAAGTCCTGGTGCCTGTCCGAGGCACCGGTGAGTGGACTGTCCTGCCGGGCGTAGTGACGGCGGAGCTTGTCGGCAGCGGGGAGGAATGCAACGTGCACCGGTTGGGATCACCGAGGACCAATCCGTGTCGTCGTGTCGCCATGGTGGATCGGCGCAAGCCGGTGCCACGCCGGTGCTCAGGGCGGCGGACGCGCTGTCACGTGGGACGACCCAACGGGAGGCGGTTGCTCCTCGCCCAAGGGACCCCAAAGGACCCCAAGGGACGGCGGTGGATAGCCCTTTGTCGATCACGTCCAGCTCTAGTGAAGTGCCGCATGTCGACGGACGCCCCCGTACTCCACGTGGTGAGGGTCGTGCCTTTCTGGCCGAAACGACTCCTCAAACGACGGCCACAGGCCGACCAGAGGTCCGAGCAGGCAGCGCGACGTGTTCGAATTGGGGTGACGACACCTGGGCGAGCGCCCGACACGACAACGGAGGGCAACGATGAGCGGCAACGCGACGTACCGTCATACCCAGGCTTCGGTGTTGTCCATCTGCGCCGTTGACGCCCCCGTGGTGGTGACGTCGGACGAGATCGACCAGCGGCTGCTGACCACCTACGAACGCGTCGGCATCAAGCCCGGCATGCTCGCCCGGCTCGCGGGGATCCACGAGCGCCGCTGGTGGCCCGAGGGTGTCAGCTTCACGGAGGGCGCCGCAACCGCCGGTGCCAAGGCCCTGGCAGAGGCTGGGGTCGACCCCTCCGCCGTCGGCCTCATGGTCAACACCAGCGTCTCGCGCGAGCACCTCGAGCCGTCAGTGGCGGTCCAGATCCACCACGCGCTCGGCATGCCGACGTCATGCCTCAACTTCGACCTCGCCAACGCGTGCCTTGGCTTCGTCAACGGTATGCAGCTGGCCGCCACGATGATCGACTCAGGGCAGATCGACTATGCCCTCGTCGTGGACGGTGAGAGCTCCCGGCACACCCAAGAGGTCACCCTCGACCGCCTCTCGAGCCCGGATGCCACGGCCCACGACGTGCTGTCGCAGTTCGCGACCCTGACTCTCGGGTCGGGCGCGGCCGCGATGGTGCTCGGCCGGGCCGACCTGCACCCGCAGGGCCACCGCATTATCGGTGGGGTCGCCCGCGCCGCCACTGAGCACCATGACCTCTGCGTGGGCGACCTCGAGTGGATGCGGACCGACACTCGGGGCCTGCTCGAGGCCGGCATCGCGCTTTCCCGAGCCACCTGGGAGGACGCGCGCGCTGAGTTCGACTGGTCCGACATGGACCTCTACGTTGCGCACCAGATCTCGCAGGTCCACGTCCGGGCGATGTGCGACGCGCTCGACATCACGCAGGAGCGTCTGCCGCTGACGTTCCCGACCCGGGGCAACATGGGGCCGGCCGCCGTGCCGTTCACGCTGGCGATGGAGGCAGACTCCCTGGTCCCCGGTGACCGCGTGCTGATGTTGGGGGTCGGCTCGGGACTGAACGTGGCGTGCCTCGAGATCGCCTGGTGAGCCTGCCCGACGCGCTACCGGCAACCGCGTGGCCCGGAGTCGACCCCGCGTGGTCGCGCCGGGTCGTCGCTCCTGACGCGCACGGCATACCGCGGACATGGCACCTGCTCGACAACGGTGCGAGCCCCGAGCGCGCCACCCTGCTGTGCGTCCATGGAAATCCCACGTGGAGCTATCTGTGGCGGCGCGTCATCGCGGCGGCCCCTCCCGGCTGGCGCGTCCTCGCGGTCGACCAGCTCGGCATGGGCCTGTCCGAGCGCACCCACCCGCGCACGCTGGCCGAGCGGGTGGACGACCTTTCCAACCTCACCGAGGTGCTCGGCATCACCGGCCCCGTCGTCACTCTCGCCCACGACTGGGGCGGGCCCGTGTCGCTCGGCTGGGCGCTCGCGCACCGAGACCAGCTCGAGGCCGTCGTGCTCACCAACACCGCCGTGCACCAGCCCCCGACCGCGGCAGCGCCGTCGCTCATCCGGATGGCCCGCACCGACGGGGTGCGGCAGGCGGTCTGCGTCGCGA
>JALYVC010000108.1 GCA_030853445.1 Actinomycetota bacterium
CGACCACGTGTTCACCAGCTCGGGTCAGGCCATCGAGGGCTCCAGCGTCGGTCAGGCCGACGCCAAGCCCGACGGACCCGGCATCGACACGACCGACGCCCCCAGCGCCGACGACAACGCCTGAGCATGCCCCAGCACCACGGCATCCCAAGAACTTCGGAGACAGACATGATGATCAACCCCACCGGGCGTCTCGGCGCTGCGGCCCAACCGTCGAGCCGCTACATCCTGCCGCAGTTCGAGGAGCGCACCTCGTACGGCATGAAGCGCTCCGACCCCTACAACAAGCTGTTCGAGGACCGCATCATCTTCCTCGGCGTGCAGGTCGACGACGCGTCGGCCGATGACATCATCGCCCAGCTGCTGGTGCTCGAGTCGCTCGACCCCGACCGCGACATCCTCATGTACATCAACAGCCCGGGTGGCTCGTTCACGGCCATGACGGCGATCTACGACACGATGCAGTACGTGCGGCCCGACATCCAGACCTTCGTGCTCGGGCAGGCCGCCTCGGCCGCTGCGGTGCTGCTCGCCGCCGGCGCCCCGGGCAAGCGGATGGCGCTGCCCAACGCTCGTATCCTCATCCACCAGCCGGCCCTCTCGGGTGGTGAGTACGGCCAGGCGAGCGACATCGAGATCCAGGCCAACGAGGTGCTGCGCATGCGCACCTGGCTCGAGGACACCCTCGCCCACCACACGGGTCGCACGTCTGAGCAGGTGCAGGGCGACATCGAGCGCGACAAGATCCTCTCGTCGGCCAGCGCCAAGGAGTACGGCCTCATCGACGAGGTGCTCGCCTCGCGCAAGGCCTCCTTCCAGAGCTGAGCCACGACGGCCCAGTGGGACCGCGCGACGCCGTACGACGCGTCGGTGGCAGTGCGGGTCGGCCTCCCCCAGGGGGATGGGCGGCCCGCGCTGCCGGTTCGGCCCGGCACCCGCGCCGGGCTGTCAGCCGTCAGCGGAACTCCCCTGGAGGGGGTGCGCCACATGGCTCGCAGCGCGTGTAATGGTCAGCAAAACGTTCAACTGACGGGTACCGTCAGCCGATACACAGGATGTCACCCGACCGGGCGACGCAGGCACAGGAGGCGCTACGTGGCACGCATCGGAGACGGTGGTGACCTGCTGAAGTGCTCCTTCTGCGGCAAGTCGCAGAAGCAGGTCAAGAAGCTCATCGCCGGCCCGGGGGTCTACATCTGCGACGAGTGCATCGACCTGTGCAACGAGATCATCGAGGAGGAGCTCGCCGAGTCGTCCGACCTCGGGCTCGACGAGCTGCCCAAGCCGCGCGAGATCTTCGACTTCCTGCAGAGCTACGTGGTCGGGCAGGACGTCGCCAAGAAGGCGCTGGCCGTGGCGGTCTACAACCACTACAAGCGCATCCAGGCGCAGGAGAACGGTCCGGCCAAGAAGGACGCCGACCACGTCGACATCTCCAAGTCCAACATCCTGCTCATCGGCCCCACCGGCTGCGGCAAGACCTACCTCGCCCAGACGCTGGCCAAGATGCTCAACGTGCCCTTCGCCATCGCGGACGCGACCGCGCTCACCGAGGCGGGATACGTCGGCGAAGACGTCGAGAACATCCTGCTCAAGCTCATCCAGGCCGCTGACTACGACGTCAAGAAGGCCGAGACGGGTATCATCTACATCGACGAGGTCGACAAGATCGCCCGCAAGAGCGAGAACCCGTCGATCACCCGTGACGTCTCCGGTGAGGGCGTGCAGCAGGCCCTGCTGAAGATCCTCGAAGGCACGACGGCCTCGGTGCCGCCGCAGGGTGGTCGCAAGCACCCGCACCAGGAGTTCATCCAGATCGACACGACCAACGTGCTCTTCATCGTCGGCGGCGCCTTCGCCGGTCTCGAGAAGCTCATCGAGTCGCGCAACGGCAAGAAGGGCCTCGGCTTCGGGAGCGAGCTGCACATGGCCAGGGACCTCAGCGAGCAGATCCACGACGTCATGCCCGAAGACCTCATGAAGTTCGGTCTCATCCCCGAGTTCATCGGCCGTCTCCCCGTCATCACGACGGTCAGCCCGCTCGACCAGGCGGCCCTCGTCCAGATCCTCACGGGCCCGCGCAACGCGCTGGTCAAGCAGTACCAGAAGATGTTCGACATCGACGGCGTCGAGCTTGAGTTCACCCCCGAGGCGGTCGAGGCCGTCGCTGACCAGGCGCTCCTGCGCGGCATCGGCGCCCGCGGTCTGCGAGCGATCATGGAGGAGGTCCTGCTCCCCGTGATGTTCGACGTGCCCAGCGAGGACGACATCGCCAAGGTCGTCATCAGCCGGGAGGTCGTCCTCGAGAACGTGAACCCGACGATCGTGCGGCGTGACACGGCCACGGCCCGCCCGCGGCGCAACCAGCGCAAGGAGAGTGCCTGACTCCATCCCGACCACGGTGGAGATCGGCCTCACTGGGGGTTAGCCTATACATAGAACGAAACGGTTTCGTTCTATGTCCCCAGGAACGGGGTGGGTTCGGTGTCGAAGGCAGATGTCGTGACCGCCTCGCGCCCGCGGGTCCAGGGTGACCGCGAAGCAGAGATCTACGACGCCGTGATCGCCCTGCTGCTCGAGACCGGCTACGACAGGCTCACGCTCGACGCGGTGGCGGCGGCGGTGCACGTCAGCAAGGCCACGCTCTACCGCAAGTGGACCGACAAGTCCGAGCTGGTGGTGGAGGCGGTCGTCAGCCGCATGCCCGATGCCGACGACCTCGACACCGGCTCGCTGCGCAGCGACCTGCTCGGCCTCGCCTGCGAGGACGGCGGCCTGACCTCCGTCCTCCCGGGACTGGTGATGGCGCTCATGCCGGCCCTGCAACGCGACCCCCAGCTCTTCGAGGTGCTGCGAGCGCGCTTTCTCGAGCCGAAGCGCGAGCGCACCCTCGCGCTCTTCCGCCGTGCCCAGGCGCGTGGGGAGATCGGGGCCGACGCCGACCTGCCGAGGCTGGCCGAGATCCTGCCGGCCATGGCCATCCACGAGTGCGTCGTGCTCGGGCGGCTGCTCACACGACAGGGTGCCGTCGCCATCCTCGACGACGTCGTCCTCCCCGCCTGCCGGGCCACGCTCGCCTGACCCCCACTTCTCGCCGTACCGGCGCCACCCCCGCCGGCCTCGCCAGCCCACTGCCCCGCTCTGCCCTCGTCTGCCTCGTCAATGCTCGGGTCGCACCGTCGCGACCGGCGCCCCCGCGCCGCGGACCCCCGCGGCGCGCTTCGTGCCGTGATCCGTCTCGGCCTGCTCCGCCCGAAAGGTCTCGCCCATGTCCAGCACCGTCGACGTCACCCCCGGCGTCCCACCCCTCGACACGAGTCGCACGAGCGACCCGGTCGACCACCAGCCGCGCAGCCGCAACCTCGGGCTCGCCCTTGCCGTGATCGGGGGCGCGCAGCTGATGATCGTGCTCGACGGCACCATCGTCAACATTGCGCTGCCGCACATCCAGACCGACCTGGGCTTCTCACAGTCCAGCCTCTCGTGGGTCGTCAACGCCTACGCCCTCGCACTCGGCAGCCTGCTGCTGCTCGGCGGCCGGCTGGGTGACCTCCTCGGTCGCCGTCGGATGTTCGTCACCGGCGTGCTCCTCTTCGCGGCGGCCTCCCTGGTCGGTGGCCTCGCCCTCGACCCGACGATGCTGGTCATCTCGCGCATCGTGCAGGGCGCCGGGGCCGCGATCGCGTCGCCCGCCGCCCTCTCGCTGGTCACGACGACCTTCCCCGCGGGCAAGGAGCGCAACCGCGCCATGGGCGTGTACGCCGCGATGTCGGGTGCGGGGGCGGCCATCGGCCTGATCCTCGGCGGGGCCCTCACCGAGATCGACTGGCGCTGGACGTTCTTCGTCAACGTGCCCATCGGCCTGCTCGTCGCCGCCATGGCCCCCCGGGTGCTCGTCGAGTCGGAGCGCTCCACCGGGTCGTTCGACCTGGTCGGCACCCTCACCGGCACGTTCGGTCTGGTCGGCATCGTCTACGGCCTGACCCACGCCGCCGAGCCCAGCGGTGGGTGGGGCTCCAGCCTGACCATCACCTGCCTCGTGCTCGGTGTGGTCTTCCTGGCGGCCTTCGTCGCCGTCGAGCGTCGCAACCCGCACGCCCTGCTGCCCATCCGCATCCTCGCCGACCGCACCCGCGGCGTCAGCCTCGTCACCATGCTGCTCGTCGGCGCCGGCATGTTCGCGATGTTCTACTTCCTGGGCCTCTACATCCAGCAGGTGCTGGGCTACAGCCCGATCAAGGCCGGTCTGGCCTTCCTGCCCTTCTCCGTCGGCATCGTCGCCGGTGCCGGCACGGGCTCCGCCCTCGCCAGCCGGGTCGACCCCCGGTGGATCTCCGGCCCCGGCGCCCTGGTCGGTGCCGGCGGCATGCTGGGACTCACCCGGCTCACGGTCGACAGCGGCTACACCACCGGGCTGCTGCCGTGGATCGTCATCCTCGCCGTCGGCCTCGGGCTGACCTTCGTCCCCCTCACCCTGACCGCCGTCGCCGGTGTGCGGGAGGAGGACGCCGGCGCGGCCTCGGCCGCGCTGAACACCGCGCAGCAGATCGGCGGGGCCATCGGCCTCGCCGCCCTGACGACCGTCTTCACCCGCGGCTACGCCGACAAGGCCGCCGAGCTCGGTGCGGTCCTGCAGTCGGGGTCGCTGACCGGGGCCCCCGCCAAGGCGGCCCAGGACGCACTGCCCCTGGTGGCCCAGACCTACGGGTCGACCCGCGGGTTCCTCGTCGGGGCGATGATGATCGCGCTGGCGTCGGTGCTGGTCTTCACGCTGCTCACCGTCAAGCACGAGGAGCTCGCGGCGCGCGAGGACGTCGCCGGTCCCCACCTCGGCTGAGCCCCCACTGCGTCCGCGTCGAGGCAGGTCCTGGCCAGCCCCGACGCAGACCCAGCGCCCTTACCCCGTGCCACGATGGGCCGGTGACGGCATATCGGCTGGGGGTGGGAGACCGCGCTCCGGCACAGCACAGCGCCACGACCTGCGGGGCGGCGTCGCTGACGGTGGCCCGCCTGCTCGCCGACCCCGGGTTCGCCGGCTGGATGCAGACCGGTGTGTCGGCCGGGTCGGCGGGCCGGGCCTTCCTGCCCAATCTCGCGACCCCGGACGAACGATTTGCCGCCGCCGAGGAGCTGACCATCCGGCGCACCAACCATCTCGTCGGCCCCGGTCGGCGCCTCCAGCTCCCGTGGCCTCGTGGGCTCGGCACACCACCGTGGGGCGCGCGCCACGAGCTGGAGCACGGGGCGGCCACGCCGGGCACGCGGTACGTCGTGCGGTGGTGTCGGCCCGGGGGAGTGTCGGCGCGACGGCGTCTGCTCGAGCGAGTCGGGCGTGCCGTCACTCCCGGGCGGCCGGCAGCACTCTACGTCGGGAGCTCGCTGCTGCCCCGGCACGTGACCCTGGTCGTGGCTGGGGCCGACGGCGGGCCCGTCCTCTACGACCCCTCCGCCGGCGTCGTGCTGGCCCTGGACCCCGATGCCCTCTCCGCGGCCCGGCTCGGTGTCGCGGGCTGGCCTGTGCCGTGGTGCGCCGTCCTCCCGGTCACCGACCCCTGAGCGCCATCCGTACTGGTACCGGTGGGCCTCAGGATCCACGTTCGTGGTCGCTGCGGGCCGCCACCAGCCAGCCGCAGGCGGCGACCAGGGCGAGGACCGTCAGGGCCGCGGAGCCGGGGAGGCGAGCCCGGTGCACCAGGTCGACCGCCGCAGCGACGACGAGGGTCACGGCCAGGACGACCGCGGTGCGACGCCACCATCGGCGCCGGGTGCTGGCGGCCCAGGTCACCGTCGGCGGGGCGCCGGAGAGCAGGGCCGCCGCGGCGTGGCCGACCAGGAGGGATGCGGCAGCGGGAAACGCCCACCACGTCACCGGGCCCGGCACGAACAGGCTCCACCCGAGCACCAGGACGCCCTGGACGAAGGTGAGGGCGGCGGTGCCCGGGTGAGGCACGAGCAGGATGCCGAGTGGGGTGAGCAGCAGGAGCCACCAGGGCAGGGGTGCGCCGGCAGCGACCGAGCAGGCGACGACGACGCCCGGGCTGACGGCGAGGACGACCGAGAGGGCCGCCGGCTGGGGGGCGTACTCCTCGGACACACCGAGCCGCACGAGCCGCGTGGAACGCTCCGGGGGGTCCGACGTCGGCGGTGGGACGGGCCGCCCACCGCCCCCCGCTGGAGGAGTGTGCGCCGTCACCGTCGCACCGTCCGTGGGCTGCGGGCACGACGGGCGACGTCGCGAAGCACCAGGTCGAGGCTGCCTGGCCCGCGCCAGGGGACCACGGGGATGCCGAGATCGGCCAGCCGCTGCACCTCCGCTCCCCGGGTCAGACGGCGCAGTCGCCACGCGAGCCGGGTCGCGACGTCGCCCTCGGGGTCCCACAGGTGCTCCGGCATGGTGTCGACGACGATCGTCGTCAGGCCCCGGGACCCGAGTCGTGAGACCACGGCCACGCTCGAGGGGTCGACCAGCGGGGTGAGCACGACGACCAGGGCCCCGGAGGGGATGCCCGAGGTCGACCACTGGCCGTCGTCGGAGCGCTCGGTCGCCGGCTCGACCGCGGCCAGGGTGTCGAGCACCCGGCGCAGGTGGCGGCGACCCGAGCCGACCGGCAGGCGGCGGACGGCGGCGCACCCGATGAGCCGCACGGCGACCCGGTCGCCCGTGACGAGGTGGTGCTCAGCCATCGCCGCCGCTGCCCGGATGGTGAGGTCGAGGCTCGTGGGACGCCCGTCGACCCCCTCGCGCGGCCCCAGGTCGCTGAAGGCGTCGACGACGAGGACGACCAAGGCGTCCTCGTCGGCCCAGGTCGACGACACATGGAGGGTGCCGGTGCGCAGCGAGACGGGCCACCGGATCCGGCGCAGCCGGTCCCCTGGCTGGAACGGCCGGACCGTGGCGAACTCGCTTCCGCCGCCGGCCCTCCCAGCACGGTGAGCCCCGACGAGCCCCTCGGGATGGGGTAGCGGCGCGGTGGGTTCGAAGGTCGCCGGGAGAGGCAGCACCGTCACCACCTGCGCCCCGCTGCTGACCGGCCCGCTACGGT
>JALYVC010000112.1 GCA_030853445.1 Actinomycetota bacterium
CGACCACGGTGACCCCGGCGACCGACCCCCAGCCGAGCGCGGTGGCACGGCTCTGCATGGAGTCGTCGGCCTCCCCGCGCACGACGGCGTCGACCACGAGGGCCTCGAGGCGGGCGTCCCAGGCGCCGCGGGCCTCGGCCGCCCGGGCATAGACCTCGGCGGCGCCGAAGGCGATCTCGCGGGAGTAGCGCAGGACCCCCTCGCGCAGTACCCGCTGGTCGGCTCCGGTCGCGAAACCGGTCACCTCCTCCTCCACGACCGTGACCACCGTGCGCACCAGCTGCAGGGTCTGGTTGAGGCTGATCGCCCGCGTGAGGTCTCGGGGGGCGCTGGCGAAGACGTCGGCCAGCACGGGCTCGTCGGCGTCGTCGGCGCGCAGCCAGGTGACGAAGGAGGCGACGGCGGCCTGCACGACGAGCGAGACCCACGAGCGGCTGTCGGCGCCGAGCCGGCGGAACCAGCCGTGCTCGGTCTCGAGCCGGCTCATCGCCGCTGTCGTGAGCGTGGCCGCCCCGCGCTCGAGTCGGCGGTGGGTGGCGGCGGAGAGGTGGCGCGACGGCGTGACAGTCACCAACGCATCTTATTGTAGGCCGCCCACAAAGACGCTGCTGGGCAGCAGACGAGCGAAGCGGCCGGTCTCAGCCCGGCAGCCCCGGCTCGAAGAGACCGACGGGGGCGAAGCGCCCTGCCCGGGCGACGAGGTTGGTCGGCATCGACGCCACCCTCGTGTTGTAGGCGCGCACGTTGGAGTTGTGGATCCGCCGGGCAGCGGCCAGCCGGTCCTCGGTGTCGACGAGGCGGTGCTGCAGGTCGAGGAAGAGCCGGTCGACGCGCAGGTCGGGATAGCCCTGCGCGGTGGCCGCCAGCTGCCCCGCCAGCAGTCCCTGCTCCCGGTCCAGCGCCTGGAGGAGGCTGCGCTCGTGGGCGGCGTACACCTCGACGACGCGTACCAGCCCGGGCACGAGGTCGTGCCGGCGCCGCAGCTCGACGTCGACGTCGTGCCACGACTCGTCGACGTGCTGGCGCTGGCGCACGAAGCGGTTGTGGGCGCCGAGCCACGACAGCGTCGCGCAGAGCACCACGAGCAGCCCCGTGAGGGCTGCGATCGCTACGGGGGTCACCACTGGGCCGCGGTGAGCGAGGGAGGGACGCCCCCGCGGTCCTGCCACACGAACGGCGGAATGCCACGCAGCACGGTGAGCACGACGTCGAGGGGAGCCGGAGACCGGTCCACCGGTGTGCCCGGGTCGCCGGGTCCCCAGATCGCCGGGTCGGTGCCCCTGCCCTCGCGGTAGACCAGCGCGTCGCCCCCGGTCAGGCAGAAGCGCACCGCGCCCTGGGCGACCAGATACTCCATCGTGCGCGCCCCGAAGGTGTCGAACGCGAACTTACGGTCGGCGCAGATGAGCCGGTAGGCGCGGTTGAAGGTCTCCCACTCGAGGTCGATGTCCTTGCCGCCGAAAGCGTCCAGCAGGCGCGAGAACGCGCCCTGCGGCTGCAGGGCGAGGTCGGGCACGTTGGCGCGCAGGTGCAGCACGGCGACGTCGAAGCGGTGGTTGTGGCGACTGGTCGTCCGGTTGCCCTGGGCGTCGGTCGAGTGACTCTCCGTGTAGTAGTGGTACTCGAAGCAGGAGAAGGGCACGCCACGAGAGGTCCCCGAGACGCAGTTCTCCGCCCGACGTCCTTTGCCGGTGCCGAAGGGGTCGCACGGCCACGCGTCGACCATCTCGGGAGCGTCGGGGACGAAGGTCCAGCCCGAGGCCACAGCCAGAGCCGCTCGCTGCCTGAGCAGCTCGACCCGGCTACGCCACTGCCAGACCGCTAAGGCGACGCCGACGGCGAACAGCAGCACGATCAGGACCACGATCCCTGCGTTCACGCCGTTGACCTCGCTGTCCATGTCGGTGATCCTGCCTCACGCAGACCCGTTGGGGAGGGGGTTGGCCGGTCTTCGCGTCAGCGGTCGTCGTGGGTGACGCGACCACCGAGGACGGTGAGGGCGACGCGCGCCGTCCTCAGCACCGTGGCCGACTCGGCGGCGGTGTCACCGGTGAGCGGGTCGGAGTCGACCATCGCGAGGTCGGCGAGGGAGCCGGCCCCCACGGTGGGGGCACCGTCGACGCTGGCGGCCAGCGCCTCGGCGGCGCTGATCTGCTCTGCCGGCACCCAGGGCTCGCGCTCGCCGTCGGAGCGGTAGACGGCGGCGGCCATGGCCAGCCACGGGTCGAGGCGGGCGACAGGGGCGTCAGAACCGAGAGCCAGCTCGACGCCGGCGTCGAGCATCGTGCGCAGCATGAAGCAGCGGTCCTCCCGCCCCGGCCAGATGGCGGTCGTGAGGTCGCGGTCATCGAGCAGGTGGGCGGGCTGCACGCTGGCCCGCAGGTGCAGGGCGGCCATCCGCGGCACCACCGAACGGGTCATCAGCTGGGCGTGCTCGATGGAGCCTGCGGCCCCGGAGGCGGCGAAGGCGTCGAGCGCGATATCGGCCGCGGCGTCACCGATGGTGTGGACGGCGGCCTCGAGCCCGTGGCGGTGCGCCGCGATGAGCAGCGTGGTCAGCTCGGCGAGCTCGACGTTCTGCTTGCCGTGGGGAGACGACGGGTGACGGCCCCCGTCGGGCTCGCCCCCGGCCCGGGCCGGGTAGGGCTGGTGGCAGTGCGCCGTCCGGGTGGCGAGGCTGCCGTCGCTGATGATCTTCAGCGGGCCCATGCTCACGAGGCCGGCGGTGTCGGCGACGACGTCGCCGGTGCGCAGCCCGGCGGCGAAGGCGTCGTCGAGGACCTCGCGGTAGACCGACGTCCTCACCCGCAGGCAGTCGAGCCCGTCGGCCACCCGCCCGGCCCACCGGTCGGTGGTGATGCCCCACTCCATGTCCACGATGCCGACGACCCCTCGCGACGCGGCGTCGTCGACGGCGGCCCGCAGCCCTCGAGCGGCCTCGTCCCCGGACCCGGGCAGGTCGTCGAGCCGGCCCCAGAGGTGGAACCAGTCGTCCTCGTCGAAGGCATCCTCGCGGTGGGTGACGCCGAAGAAGCGCTGGGCCGCAGAGCTGAGCCAGCCGTTGTGCCCGTCTCCGGAGACCAGGACCACCGGCCGGTCGCCGGCGACGGCGTCGAGGGCGGACGTCGACGTCGCCTCGCTCCAGCCGCCGGAGCGGTAGCCGTAGCCCACCAGGGAGCCGGATCCCGTTGTCGCAGAGCGCAGGTGGGCGCCGACCAGGTCGAGCACGCCGCCCGGGCCCGAGGTGCCCGACACGTCGAGCCGCCCGGACGTGCGGCCCCACTGGGTCATGTGCACGTGCTGGTCCCACAACCCCGGCACCAGCCAGCGTCCGTCGGCCTCGAGCGCCCGGGAGCCCGGGGGAGCGGGCAGGTCGTGACCCACCGCGACCACCCGGGAGCCGTCGACCAGCACGTCGACGGGCTCGGTAGCCGCGGGTCCGGGCTCGCGCGGCCCGCGCACCGGCACGATCCGGACGGCACGCAGCAACAGGGCGGTGGGGGCGCTCACGAGGGTGAGGTCGGGGTGGGGGAGGCGCTCAGTCGGTGCCGGACTCGAACGAGCTGCGTTCCTGCGCCTCGTCGACGGCCTCGGCCTGCTGGAAGTCCTCCGGGTTTCGTGGGGTCGTGCCGGCGGCGATCGAGTCGGCCCGACCCTGCTCGAGCTCACCGACGAGATCGGCCGTGCGGCCGCCCGCCAGCTGGCCCTGGGCGGCATACAGCTCGAGCTTGGCGCGGGTGTCGGCGATGTCGAGGTTGCGCATGGTCAGCTGTCCGATGCGGTCGACCGGCCCGAAGGCGGCGTCCTCGGTGCGCTCCATCGACAGCTTGTCGGGGTGGTAGGAGAAGTGCGGGCCGCGGGTGTCGACGACCGAGTAGTCGTCGCCGCGGCGCAGCCGCAGCACGACCTCCCCGGTGACGGCCGAGGCGACCCAGCGCTGCAGCGCCTCACGCAGCATCAGCGACTGCGGGTCGAGCCAGCGCCCCTCGTAGAGCAGGCGGCCGAGCCGGCGGCCGTCCTGGTGGTAGAGGGCGAGGGTGTCCTCGTTGTGGATGGCGTTGAGCAGCCGCTCGTAGGCGATGAAGAGCAGGGCCATGGCCGGGGCCTCGTAGATCCCGCGGCTCTTGGCCTCGATGATGCGGTTCTCGATCTGGTCGCTCATGCCGAGGCCGTGGCGGCCGCCGATGACGTTGGCCTCGTGCACGAGGTCGACCGGGCTGGCAAAGCTCTGGCCGTTGATCGTGACCGGCCGTCCCTGCTCGAAGCCGATCGTCACCTCTTCGGTCGCGATGGCGACCGACGGGTCCCAGTGCTTGACGCCCATGATCGGCGAGACTGTCTCGAGCGAGGTGTCGAGGTGCTCCAGGGTCTTGGCCTCGTGCGTGGCGCCGAGCAGGTTCGCGTCGGTGGAGTAGGCCTTCTCCTCTGCGTCGCGGTAGGGCAGGTCGTGCGCGACGAGCCACAGCGACATCTCCTTGCGCCCGCCCAGCTCGTTGACGAAGTCGGCGTCAAGCCAGGGCTTGTAGATGCGCAGGGAGGGGTTGGCCAGCAGTCCGTAGCGGTAGAACCGCTCGATGTCGTTGCCCTTGTAGGTCGAGCCGTCGCCCCAGATCGAGACGCCGTCCTGCTCCATCGCGCGCACGAGCAGGGTGCCGGTGACGACGCGCCCGAGCGGCGTGGTGTTGAAGTAGACCTTGCCCCCGGAGCGGATGTGGAAGGCGCCGCAGGCGATCGCCGAGAGGCCCTCCTCGACCAGGGCCGGCTTGCAGTCGACCAGGCGCGAGATCTCGGCGCCGTACTCCCCTGCGCGGCCGGGCACACCGGCGATGTCGGGCTCGTCGTACTGCCCGAGGTCCGCGGTGTAGGTGCACGGCACCGCCCCCTTCTCGCGCATCCACGCGACGGCGACGGAGGTGTCGAGACCTCCGGAGAAGGCGATGCCGACGCGCTCGCCGACGGGCAGGGAAGTGAGGACCTTGGACACGACGCCAAGCCTAGGGCCCTTTGCACTGGCCATCCGCGCGGGGAGGGAGCCCACGCCCGGGTCGTCCGGTGTCGCCGGTCTCGTCTGCGACCATCCCCAGGTCTGCCTCGAACCCCGCAAGAGATCGTGCGCGACGATGTCTGGGATTGGCGAAACGTCGACGGGACGCAGTGCTTTCCGCTACGTTCACGGTGCGCAGCAGCGCAGGGCACGAGGAGATCCGACGGCGCCGTCGCTCACTGGAGAGCGTGGGGTCAAGGGCGGCATCGGCCTGACCCCACGACTCGGAGGCCCTTCATGCGCAAGTCCCTTCTCTCATTTCCCCTGATCGCCGCCACGGCTGCCACCCTTCTCGTTGCCGGCCCGGCGTTCGCGGCCACCAGCACCGTCACCGGGGCCAACCTCGGCGCCGACTGGAACACGGGCGACACCCGACCCGGCGGCACGCTCGCCTTCACCTCCGAGTACGGCGCGCCCGTCGGCTTCGGCACGGGGGCCCTGCAGCTCGTGACGACCGATAGCGCCGCCAAGGTCCAGATGCTGACGGGCCAGGACGCCGGCGTGAAGCTCAGCGACGTCAAGGGCAGCATCAGCTATTGGGCCAAGCAGGTCGCGGCCGACCCGGCGACACCGAACCAGGTGGCGTCGCTCAACCTCTTCATCGACCCCGACGGGCCGGGCACCCTCTACACCTACGCCCCGTTGATTCTCGAGCCGGTCTACCAGCCGCAGACCATCGTGGCCGGCACCTGGCAAAAGTGGGACGGGTCGGCGGCGACCGCGAGGTGGTGGTCGACGCGGACCTTCCCCGGCATGACCGCCTTCGACCCGAACGACGGCCCCAACATCGACGCGATCAGCGCGGCCAACCCCGACGCCACCATCCGGCCCGAGGGATACGGCTTCAACCAGGGCAGCGGCAACGCCGGCCTGACCAGCGCAGTCGACGGTCTGACGATCGGCAGCAAGACGTTCGACTTCGGCCCACGCGTCTACACCGGTGCGGACTGCAAGAACGGCGGGTGGGCCACCATCTTCACGCCGGGCACGTTCAAGAACCAGGGCGCCTGCGTGAGCTTCTACGCGAGGGGCGGTACGACCCCCCCGCAGGGCTGACCCCCTCGGCGCTGGATCGGCCCCCGGGCGAGCCATGGGC
>JALYVC010000116.1 GCA_030853445.1 Actinomycetota bacterium
GCCCCTTCGGCGGTCTCGCGCGCGAGCAACCGCCTCTCGTCCACCGCCCTCGGCTCGGTGCGCGCGACCCAGTCGGGCAGCCGCACCACCCGGCGCGTGGGCAACGGCTCACAGCGCATGCGCACGGCCCGGCTCGGCGCCGGCCTCACGACCATCCCCCCGGTGCCGACGATCGACGCCGCTACAGCGCTGATGAAGGACCCCGTCGTCCCCGAGGACAAGCGCTACTGCTCGACCTGCGGCACCGCCGTCGGCCGGGGCCACGACGGTCGGCCCGGGCGCACCACGGGCTTCTGCCCCAAGTGCCGTCAGCCCTTCTCCTTCGACCCCAAGCTGGTCGCAGGCGACCTGGTCGCCGGACAGTACGAGGTTGCGGGCTGTCTCGCGCACGGCGGGCTGGGCTGGGTCTACCTCGCGCGCGACCGGAACGTCTCCGACCGTTGGGTCGTCCTCAAGGGCCTGCTCAACTCGGGGGACCCCGACGCGCTGGCCGCGGCGATCGCCGAGCAGCGCTTCCTCGCTCAGGTCTCGCACCCGCAGATCGTCGAGATCTACAACTTCGTCACCCACGACGAGGCCGGCTACATCGTCATGGAGTACGTCGGAGGCACCTCGCTGAAGTCGCTGCTCAAGCAACGGATGCGGGCCGCCGGACGCTACGACGCGCTCCCCGTCGACCAGGCGCTGGCCTACATCATCGAGATCCTCCCCGCGTTCTCGTACCTGCACGACCTCGGACTGGTCTACTGCGACTTCAAGCCCGACAACCTCATCCAGGTCGGCGACGACATCAAGCTCATCGACCTCGGCGGTGTGCGTCGCATCGACGACGACGACTCGGCCATCTTCGGCACGGTCGGCTACCAGGCCCCCGAGGTCGCCCAGCAGGGCACGACCGTCGCCTCCGACCTCTACACGATCGGGCGCACCCTCGTCGTCCTGGTGCTCGAGTTCCGTGGCTACCAGTCGACATACCTGCACTCCCTCCCCGCCGTCGCCGACACCCCGCTCTTCCAGCGCCACGACTCGCTCTACCGACTGCTCGCCAAGGCCTGCGCCCCTTCTCCGGACGACCGCTTCGCGTCGGCCGACGAGCTGCGCGTCCAGATGCTGGGGGTGCTCCGCGAGGTCGTCGCCCAGGACGGCCACAGTGGCCGCCCCGGCCGAACCGGCTCTGCCGCCACGGTTCGCGCCATCGGGTCCGCGCCCTCTGTGCTCTTCGACAACCCGTCCATCGCCACCGACCGGCTCGACTGGCAGACGCTGCCCGCCCTGCGCGTCGACCCGACCGACCCCTCGTCGGCGTGGCTTCACGCCCTGGCCGACAGCACCCCGGACGTGCGGCTCGATGCCTTGCGCCAGGCCCCTTCCGTCACCCCTGAGGTCCAGCTCGACACCTGCCGCACCGCCCTGCGGGCCGGGCGCCCCGACCTCGTGGAGGTGACGGCCGAGCAGATGCTGCGTCAGGACCCCTGGGAGTGGCGGGCGGTGTGGATGCAGGGGCTCGTCGCCCTCCAGCAGGGCGACTGGGCCGCGGCCCAGAGCGCCTTCAATGCCGTCTACGGCCAGGTGCCGGGCGAGCTGGCCCCCAAGCTCGCCCTCGCCTTCGCGTGCGAGAGCAGCAGCGAGCTCGACGTGGCCGAGGGCCTGTATGCCGCGTGCGCCCGCACCGACTCGACCTACACCCCGCCGGCTGCCTTCGGCATGGCCCGGGTGCGCCGGGCCCGGGGCGACGTGGCCGGTGCCGTCGAGGCCCTCGACCTCATCCCCTCCACCTCACGCGCCCATGCCATCGCTCGCCAGGCTCGCGCCGACCTCCTGGCCCAGCCGGGAGCCCCCCTGGACGCGCTGGCCGCCGCCCGGTCGGGCCTCGACGGGGTGCTGCTCGACCCGGCCGAGCGCGCCCGGCTCGACGTGCGGATCTTCGACCTGTGCCTGCAGGCCGTGACGAGCTCCGGCGAGGTGCCGGCCCTGCAGGTCGGTGGGCACCACGCGACGGCGAGGGGGATGCGCAGCGCCCTCGAGGAGTCGCTGCGACGGCTGGCCACGCTCAGCCCCGACCGCCGCGAGCGGGTGCGCCTGGTCGACGAGGCCAACACCGTGCGACCGTGGTCG
>JALYVC010000135.1 GCA_030853445.1 Actinomycetota bacterium
CCGCGACCCCGACCGCAAGCACGGACGCGAACTGATGACGACGCTCATCGCCTCGGTCAGCGACGCCGTCCCTGAAGCGCTGACCGAGGTGAGCAAGCTCGGCCGCACGCTGGCCAGCAGGGCCGACAACGTGCTGGCCTACTTCGACCGGCCCGGGACCTCGAATGGACCCACGGAAGCCATCAATGGTCGACTCGAGCATCTGCCTGGCTCCGCCCTTGGGTTCCGCAACCTCACCAACTACATCGCCCGATCCCTGCTCGAGAGCGGTGGCTTCAGACCGCAACTACACCCTGCTTTGTGAAGAGTCGTATAACCCGTGATCCTGGCCGAAGCAGCGCACGTGTGCCGCGGCCATGGTGCTTGCTGTATTCGGTACGTGTGAGGTTCGACATGGAGCGCAGGTGACCGGATCTCACTCCTGCCAGCAGGCGAGGACGTCCGTTGCGAGCGTGTAGGCGAAGTCGCCACGGGGGGTTCGCTGCGGCCCGACCGTTGCCGTCAGGCCCGTCGCGTCGACCTCGAGGGTGAGGTTGTCCTTGACGAAGGAGACGATGCCGCTGGCGCTCTGGAACGCCGGCAGGCCCAGCGAGCTCAGACCGGTGAGCGCAGTCGACGTCGGGGTGTGGCTGCGGAGCGCAGCGAAATGAGCCTTGGCTGCTGCCGGATCGGCCGACTGCTGGACGGAGAGCACGAGCTGCCCCTGGGGGAGGGCGTAGGTGCAGGTAAAGAGCCCATCGACCCAGGTGCTGGTGCCCGTCGGCCGGCCGGGCAAGGCGAGGAGGGTCTGGAGGCTGCCCTGGATCTCCGGGCCGCAGACCATGCTGGCCGTTGGCGGGGGCCGTCCACCCGAGACGTCGGCCATCGTCGCCCTCGTACCCGTCGTCGCCCTGACGGCGGCGGTCGCGCCCGCGCTCTTGGGGGCGGTACTGGCTGTGGTCCCGCAGGCGGCGAGGAGGAGGGGCAGCGCGAGGAGCGCCAGCCTCGTGTGGGGCTGGGCTCTCACACGATTCTCGTAGGACGGTGAGCCACGGTCAGGTCGCCTGGCTGCTGACGAGGTGGGCATAGGCGACGATGTTGTCCTGGTAGTGGCCCTTGTCCGCGATGTAGGGCCCACCACAGGTGATGAGGCGCAGGCCGGCGTGGTCGATGTTCCCGTAGACCTGCAGGGTGGGGAACTGAGCCTTGGCGTAGGTCTCCACGCTGTCCACGGCGAACACGGCAACGGTGCGGTCCGCCCGGGTCACCTCGATGCGGTCTCCTGGTCGCAGCTCGGACAGGTGGTAGAACACCGAGGGTCCGGCTGCTGCCGAGTCGACATGTCCGACGATCACCGACGGCCCGACCTGGCCGGGTGTGGGCGAGCCGGTGTACCAGCCGGCGGGTGTCGTCGCGGTGGCCGGCGGGATGGCAATCGCGCCCTGGGCGTCCAGCCCGTACTGCGCGAGCGGCGCGGCCCTCACCTGGATTCTCGACGCCGTGATCGCGATGGGCACGGAGCGCTTCAGGACGGGACCGACGGTGGTCGGCGGGCGCACCGACGGTCTGGAGCTGCCGGGAGTGGTCGACGCAGCAGAGCTACCGGCGATGGTGGCCGACGAGGCGGGGGCTGGTGGTCCCAGGTTGCGCTCGGCGTTCGGGCGCGCGGCACTGGCGGCGGAGGTGTTGGGGTGATGCGGGCCGAGGAGCGCGACGCTGAGCGTGGCTACCCCGCCGAAGGCCAGCACCGCAGCGACCACGACCGTCGCGGTCGCGAGATAACGACGACGGTCGTGGTCGGAGCGGCTCATCCGATGCTCAGGCCGTCAGCGCTGGGAGGTGAGGCGACGGCGGGCCCCCATGAGGGCTCCGGCACCGAGCAGCATGGCGCCTCCCGCCGCGAGGAGGCCTTCGTTCTGAAGGCCGGAGGTGCTGCCGCCGCCCGTGGCGACGCTACCCTGCGGCATACCGGTCATCTGTGACACGAGGACCTTCCCGCACAGGGTCGGTGAGGTCGCGGCCAGGGGCAGTGACGGGACAAGGTCGCTCTTCTCGGCCTGGGCGGCGGCTGAGAGGGTCGTCGGGTTCAGACCGTGGACGACGATGACCGCCGTGCCGGCCTTGAGCGAGGCGACCGTCTTGGAGTCGACGGTGATGGTGCGCGAGTAGTCGTAGCTGGCGCCCGAGGGAGCCGCCTTGATGTTCGTGCCGGCAGCCGGGCTGGTGTCACCGCTCGTGGACAGCGTCGTGAGGATCCCGCCGTAGGACGGGGCGCCCTCCGTGGTGCTGATGACCCCGTCCTTGCTGGTGTCGGCCGACACGGTGGGGCAGACCCCCTTCGCGCCACCGTGGATGTGCTGGACGTGCGGGT
Source organism: Actinomycetota bacterium (assembly GCA_030853445.1). Taxonomy (GTDB): domain Bacteria; phylum Actinomycetota; class Actinomycetes; order Actinomycetales; family Dermatophilaceae; genus Lapillicoccus. The sequence continues at coordinate 2,351 of JALYVC010000135.1, forward strand.
AGGCCGCGCCCGAGAACGTCGCCGCCAGACCGCTGACGTGCTCGCTGATGGTGGCGGTGTTGCCGTTGAGGGACAACGTGAAGGTGCCGGACGCACCCGACCCGTTGACCGCAGCCAGGGTGGCCTGGTAGGAGGTGCCGCTGTCGGCGTGGGCCGGGGCGGCCACCGCGACAACGCACAGCGCCGCGGCCGGGGCCAACACGAACAGGAGTGACTTCTTCATCGAACAAACCTCTTAGCTTCCGAGGACCCGAGGGACGGATGTCCTTCGGTGCACGTCTGCCCCGGGCGCCCGTCGACGTGGGCGCAGCGGCGCAGCCGTGCGTCGAAAGTTATTAAACGGTCATTAGGGATGCATGTCAAGTATGCTGACATGTACTAATATATTGCTCGAACGCGTCCTCCCGGGGCGCCCTGACCGGCCCCTGCCCGTCACGACCATCCACGGCGCGGACGGCGACGTATCCCTATCGGTTCGGAACCTCTCCGGACCGAGGGCAATCTTTCAGGAGAGAGCGGCCATGGCCAGCATTCCCAGCAGGACCGCAACCCGGCAGCAGCGCAGTCTCGGATACAGCGTGAGCGTGGCCCGAACGGTGACCGGGGCTGCCACCGCGGCCCTGGCCCTGGTCGTGCTCGCTGGGTGCGGTTCCCCCTCCAGCGGTGCGGCTGGTGGCTCGGCGGCTGGTGGCTCGGTGGCCGGGGCGACCAGCTCGTCGGCCGCGTCGGCGACCTCCGACGGCAGCTCGTCGGCCCCTGCCACACCCTCCTCGTCGGCGCCGCAGACCGAGGTCACCATCCACATCAGCGGGTACGAGTACAAGGTCCCCGCCTCCGTCGCTCCCGGGGCCACGGTCAAGGTCATGAACATGGACGGCGTCAACCACACCGTGAGCGCGGACAGCGGCGGCGCCTTCGACGTCAAGGCCACGGCTGGCATGGCGACCACCTTCGTGGCGCCGAGCAAGCCGGGATCCTACCCGTTCCACTGCATCTACCACGCCAACATGCACGGCGTCCTGGTCGTCAAGTGACCACCCGGGCCGCCATCGCCACCGGCTCACCCGCCGCCGTCGCGTTGCGCGTCGTGACGGCCGCGGGACTGGTCGTCGACGCCGTCATCCACCTGGATCTCGCGTCGGGCTACCAGGAGGCTGCGCCGGGCGGCATCGGTGAGGGCAACCTGTTCCGGGCCCAAGCGGTCGCGGCCCTGGTCATCGCCGTCTTCGTGCTCGTCCGCGGCAGTCGGGCTGCGTATCTGGCCTCCGCCGTGGTCGCAGCCTCCGCGCTGGCCGCCGTCCTTCTCTACCGCTACGTCGACCTGCCCGCACTCGGACCGCTGCCCTCGATGTACGAGCCACTCTGGTTCCCCACCAAGACAGCCACCGCCGTAGCCGAAGCCGTCGCCTTGGCCGGCTCGCTCGTCGGACTGTCAGCGGTCACTCGAACGCCAGGGGAGCGGACGTAGTCACTGGCCAGCCTCCAGCGGCGCCGAAGGCGCTTGGTTGCGACACGTTCATACCGGCGTGACGAGGAGCCCAGACCCGAAGACGGACAGCCCCACCATGCCAGCGACAGCAGCCAGCTCCTGCGCTATCTGCTGCGGCTCAACGAAGGACCGCAGAGGATCTGACCCCGCAGCGCCGACCGCGGCAGGGGGCAGCAGCGGGGCCACGATCGACGCGGTGGCCTGAAGACCCCTGGGGCGATCGCGCGCTGTCAGGCGAAGATGCCCGCCGTCGGGCGCTCAGATCGGTCTGCTGACCGCCGATGAAGGGGACGTGAGGGCAGACAGGGAGATCGTCGAGGCGGAGCGGTACGACCCCGCATCGCCCGCGGTGGTGCGTGACGTGCTGGACGGGCTTCCCGGCCCCGTCTGCTTCTGGGACCGCGACCTGCGCAACGTGCTGGCCAACCGTGCGTTCGTCGACTTCTTCGGCCTGGCGCACGAGGCCATCGCGGGGGCGCACATGCGCGAGGTCGTCGGGGAGGCAGTGTTCACGGCGAACCTGCCGTTCGTCACCCGAGCCCTCGCCGGTGAGCAGCAGACCTTCGACCGGACGCTGGTCGACGGGTCCGGGCGCGTTCGACACACCCAGGCCAGCTATGTCCCGCACTGGAACGACGGGGTGGTCGACGGCCTGATCGGTCAGGTGACCGATGTGACAGATCGGGTGAACGCCGAACGACAGGCGCAGTACAGCGCGCAGATCTATCGCTCCCTGGCGGCCAGCGTGCCGAACGGGTTCGTGCTGCTCTTCGACAGCGAGCTGCGGTTCTTGATCGCCGAGGGTGCGTTGCTCGGGTCGTTCGGCCACAGCCCCACCGAGCTCGAGGGGCGCACGATCCACGAGGCCCTTCCCGCGTGGTTGGCGGCGGAGCTCGAACCGCGCTACCGCGCCGCCCTCGCCGGCGACACGGTCGAGTGGGAGCGGCGTTTGCAGGACCGGGTCTTCAGCCTCAAGGCCGGCCCGGTCACCACCATGAACGGTGAGGTGTTCGCCGGGACCGTGATCGCCCAGGACGTGACCGCCGCGCGGCGGGCCCAAGCGGTGCAGTCGGCCCTTCACGAGGTCGCCACCTCGGTGGCCCGGGCCGTGTCACCACAGCTGATCTGCCACCAGATAGCGCTGAGCCTGACCGGCATCTTCAACGCCGAGACGGCTGCCGTCGTGCGGTTCGCCGAACCCGGTCGGGGTGAGCTCATCGCCATGGCCCCCATCTACCCCGAGGCCGTGCACCGAGAGCTCACCTTCGGGCCGGACGACTGGTCGGCGACCGCTCAGGTCGCCGCCACCGGGCGCGCCGCCCTGGTGAACTACCGGACCCAGCGCGACGGGGTGGTCGGCGCGCTCCAGTCCGAAGGGCTGCTGGCCGGTGCCGCAGCGCCGATCCACCACGAAGGCGCCCTGTGGGGTGCCATCGCGCTGGGCACCCAGGCCCCCGAGAGGCTCACCGACGACCTGCTGAGCGAGCTGACCCGATTCGCCGAGCTCGTCCAGATCTCCCTCGGCAACCTCCAGGCCTGGTCCACGCTGGCCGAGCAGGCCGGCAACGACGCCCTCACCGGCCTGCCCAACCGGCGCAGCTTCGACGCCCATCTCGAGCGGGAAGTCGCCTCGGCCCGCCGCGACGGCCGGCTCCTCAGCCTGGCCATGATGGACATCGACCACTTCAAGAAGGTCAACGACGCCTTCGGTCACCCCGCAGGTGACCGCGTCCTGACCGACATCGCCGCCATCCTCACCGGCGTGGCCCGCGGGTCGGAGATGATCGCCCGCATCGGAGGCGAGGAGTTCGTGTGGGTCCTCCCCGGCACCAGCGCGGCGGGCGCCGTGACAGTCGCCGACCGCGCGCGACGCGCCGTTGCGGACCACGACTTCGGCCCCATCGGGCAGGTCACCATCTCCATCGGCATCTCCTCCACCGCAGACAGCGAGGAGACCGCGCTGCTCGACGCCGCCGACCAGGCTCTCTACCGGGCCAAACGATCGGGACGCAACACCGTCATCAGCCACGACGACGACGGCTTCTCCCCCTCCCGCCCCATGACGGCCGTCGGTGTCGCCCATCCCGCACGGGCTCGTGGTCTCTGAGGCGTGCCGCCGTATGGAGCGTCCCCAGGACGGGTCGCCGTCCTCACGGACCTTCGCATTCGCCTCACGCCCGAGCGTGGTTCGACGTAGTCTCGGCTCGAGCGGGCCGGGGGGCCACGCGTGTCGGTTGGGAGGGTACACATGCGATCAGGACACACCTACTACGAGATCCTGGGGGTCGCGCGCGACGCCGGCGCCGACGAGATCAAGAAGGCCCACCGACGGTTGATGCGCACGTGCCACCCCGACCTGGGTGGGTCACCCGCCCTCTTCGACCTGGTCAACGAGGCCTTCGCGGCCCTGTCCGACCCCGAGCAACGAGCCCCTGGGGATGCCGGCCCCGACGGTCAGCCCGCTGCCCCCGCCCGACCGGCCTCCCCCGGCAGCGACGGCTACGCCTCGTTGCGGCGGTCACGCTCGTCCATCTGGCAGCCACAGCCGGGCACCACGTACACGCCCGAGCCGGCACCGAGGCCACGGCCCGTGACCCTCTTCATCTGACCCGCCGGGCTGACAGACCTGCCGTCTACCTGAGCAGGTCGCGCACGGCGACCTGGTAGTCGCCCGACTCGTCGTTCCAGAAGTCGGTGTGGGCCTTGGGCGCGGGATAGGTGGTGAAGCCCTCCACGCGCGGCAGCCGCCAGGGGTCTCGCAGGTGTCGCTCCCAGGACGGCGGCGAGGCGGGCGACGCCGGTTGCCCGGTGACGGGCGCGGGTGGGTGCGGGAGGTAGGGCGGACCGCCGCTGACCAGGCCGCCGAGGTAGTCGGTGTCGCGCCACAGGTTCAGCCAGGCTCCGGTCGTCGCAGCCGGCTGCGTCGTCGTCTGCGGCACTCCCGTCGCTGCTGCGCCAGGGGGTGGGGCCGGCGCCGGAGCGAGCTCCTCGTACAGGGCCTGCATCCGTCGGGGGCCGAAGTAGACGGGGTAGTAGCGGCCGTAGAGCCGGCGCAGGACGCACCCGAAGGTGAGCAGACGCAGCTCGGGCACCCGGTTCCCGGAGTGGTCTGCCGGGTGCGACGCCTCGAGCTGCACGAGGTGGAAGACCGTCGCGGCGGCGAGGACGGTGCCCTGGCTGTGGGCGGCGAGGACCACCCGCTGGTGCTCCCCGTGCAGCAGCCAGCTCGTGCGGGTCACGAGGTCGGGCACTGCCCGCTCGGCGTAGCAGGGGGCGGCCAGTGGGTGCACGGTGCGGGGCCAGAAGGAGGCGACGTCCCACAGGATGCCGACGAGGCGACGGGTACGTTCCACCCGGAAGGCCGCCGCCCCCAGGGCAATGAGCAGGATGAGGCCGTAGACGGCGACATACGCGCCGATCGCCTGCAGGTGCACCGGGTCGAGCACCCACCTCCACCAGGCCGGGCCGTGGGCCGGCTTGCCGATCACCCCCACGACGCCGGCGACCACGGCACAGAAGACGCCTCCGAGGGCGAGGGTCACGATGACGACGGGTCCCCGGTCGACGAGGGAGCCGACGAAGATGGCCTGCTTGACCTGCGCCGTCCTCGGCCGCTCGGCGGGGTCGTCGGGCGGCGCCCCGAAGTCGGCCTCGAATAGCGCGTTGACCGCGGGGTCGTCCCCGTGCCCCGCCGCCCGGTAGCCGAGGGCGGCCGCCGCCCCACCGGCGAGAGCGGCGACGACGAGCACGACCACCCCGACGAGCGTGGCGATGGCACCGAGCTCGATGACGACCGACACGGCGACCTTGCCCTCGCTCTCGGCGACCTCGTCGAGGCTGGGGCGCAGTGAGCCCGTCGTGAGGAACGCGACGCCGTAGAGGTAGAAGGCGCCGGAGTAGACCAGGCCGAGGAACACCGCGAGCACCGTGAAGCAGGTGGACGCCATCCCCCTGCAGGCGTGCGGTTGCGACGTCATCGGCGCGAGCGACGAGCCCCCGGGCCCCGCCCCCCGGCGGCACCACACGTTGACGCCGGCGAGGACGGTGACCGCGACCACCAGCAGGACGAGGACGCCGATGAGCAGGTGGTCGAAGGCGACCGCCCGCGTCCGCCCAAAGGTGGCGCTGGCCTCGGTGTCGTCCATGCCGGCCACGCGCAGGACACCGAGCACGGCTCCGAGCACGATGAGTGCCCACGGGACGAGGTGCACCCTCGAGCGCTGCTCCTCGCCGGTCCGCGGGTCGACAGGCCCCGGCGCGGCCGGCTCGCGGCAGACGCTGACGCCCAGGGCCAGCACGACCGCCGCGCCGACCACCCACCACAGCCACTGCCCCCACAGCAGCGAGAAGACGACGAGTGACAGGCCGAGCTGCACGTGCCGGGCGCGCAGCGTGCGCACCACGCTGGCGTTGTGCCACATGCCGAGGCTGTCGAGGTTCTCCTCGAGCTGCGGAGCCGGAACGGTGTCGAGCTCGGCCCGCTGGCCCGTCCTCCCGGTGACGACGGCCGTGACCGCCTCGTAGCGGTTGAGCGTGCGCTGGCTGATGCCCCACAGGCCCAGCACCGCGAGGGCGGGGACCAGCGACGAGACGACCATCTCCCACCCCGGGGGGAGCCGGCTGACCCAGCCCACCAGGGCGACGGCTGGCCTGCCCTCGCACCCCCCGGCCGGGCAGGCTCCCGCGACCGCGTCCCCGATACCGACCGTCGTCAGGACGAACAGCGCAGTGAGGCCCAGCGCGATGACCCGCGAGCACCCCCAGAACACCCTCCAGACCAGGCCGCGGGCCGGGATGTCGGGGCGGGCCCGCACGGCCAGGTTGGCCAGCGTGAACGGCAGCAGCGCCAGCCACAGGGCGCGGCCGGACGACCCCGAAGTCAGACCACCCCAGCTGTAGCCCTCGAGCTGCGGCCCGTCACCGGACCCCGGCGAGAACGGCGGGTTCGGGGTGGTGTCACGCGCCTGCTGCTCCAGGCTCGGACGGTAGAACCCCGCCTGGTTGTCACCCCCGACTCGGTGCACCGTCTGCCGGTCGAGGAGGGAGTCGGGCGGGGTGCCGGAGACGCCGTGGACCCTCAGCTCGATCGACCCGGATGTCGTCATGACTGGCTTGACCTCCTGCGCGCACGGTCGTCGGACCCTGCTCGGGCGACGATAGTCCCCGCGACGCCGTCGCGGCAGGTCCCGGACCCCGTCGGCTCACTGCCCGCCTGTGGTGGCCACCGTCAGCGGCCCGCTCGGGCCCCGAGCAGCGAGGTGGCGCAGGCGATGACCTCGGTAGAGCGTGGCGACGGAGGGAGCCCCGCGCCGAGCAGAAGGAGCAACGAGGGGTAGGCCATCGGTCTCCTTCCCGGTGCTCGCCACGTGGGTCGCACGAGCGGAAGGCCCCGGTACGCGACAGGCCGCCGTCGGCCAGGGCCGCTATCTATACCCCTAGGGGTACATGCCCCGTCAGGCGTCATGCGGCCCCGAGGGTCGTGAGCCGGTCGTGGAGGCCGCTCGCGAGGGACGGCAGATCCGGGCACGTGTCCGGGTCGGCGCAGATGCTGACCGCGAGTCGCCCGGCATACGACAGCGCGCTGAAGGAGACCGTCACGTTGCCCGATCCGGGGCTCAGCGGAAGAATCCGGGTGACGGGGCACCCGCCGAGGGTGAGCGTCGACTCGGGCCCGCGGAGGTTGCTGACGAAGGTGTGGATCCGGTGCTGCCGCATGGTGTAGAACCGCAGCAGGCCGGTGGACGCCAGCGCCCGGAACAGCGGCGCGAGCACCGCCGTCGAGGCCCCGGCCGGGAGGGCCTTGGCGGCCCGGGTCGTCCTACCGACGGCGCGAAGCAGGCCCGCCGGCTCTCCCACGGTGGCGACGGTGACCGCGACCACCCCGCTGTGGTTACCGAGCCGTGCTGACCCGGTCTGGCGCTGCTCGGACACCAGCATCGACAGGACCAGCGCGTCCACCTGCTCCCCCCTGGCCGCCAGCAGGTCGTGCAGCGCGCTAGCGACGGCCAGCAGCAGGACGTCGTTCATCGTGACCGCGTGCGCGTGGGCGGCACGCGAGAGGGACCCCAGGTCGACGTCGACGACGGCGAACCGGCGGCGCCGACCGGTCACCTGGTTGAGGGAGGAGGGTGCTGCGTGTGTCTCTCCCGACGACCGAAGGACGCGCAGGGCGGTCCGCAGGCGGCGCGTCGAGGTGGTCAGTCCGCGCAGCCGCGCACGCCGGTCCCGCAGCGAGTCGGCCACCAGCTGCCCCCACGACGGGAACGCGCGGGGCCGCAGCGGGGTGGGAGCCTCGACCTGGTCAGGCGACCGGGGGTCGGTCAACGCCGACAGGATGGCCAGGGCGGAGACCCCGTCCGCCAGCACGTGGTGCAGGACGAGGACCACCGCCGCGCGGTCCACCTCGACACCGGTGACGACGACGGCCCTCCACAGAGGTCGTTCCCGCGGGAGCGGGCGACACACCAGCTCCGCGGCCAGCGCGAGGAGCCCTTCGTCACCACGAGGCTCGGGGCAGGGGACCGTCTCGACCTGACCCTGGCCCCACACCCTCGCCGACTCCGACCACACCGGCCGACCACACCCCCAGGGCACGGTGACGAGGGGTTGGTCGAGGCGGGGGACACGCTGGCTGCGCACCCTGATCTCTCGCTCGAGGGCCACCGGGTCGAAGCCGCCAGAGGTGTCGAGCACGACGACGGCGCCGAGCTGCATCGCCGCACCACCGTGCTCAGACGCGAGCGACAGGAGGTCGTCGCAGGAGACACGGTCGATCACCGGGCCCGCCGCCGGCTGGGAGGCACGACCCCGAGGAGGAGCAGCACGAGCATGAGCTCGAGGAGGCCCAGGACGAAGTAGACCGTCTGCAGGACCGAGTAGCCGATCATCGCCAGCTCGGTGAAGATCCAGACCAGCATCCCGAATCCCGCCACCCCCGCGAGAAGCGGACCCGTCCCTCGGCTCCGCGCCACAGCGACCGCCGCAGCCAGCTGCGTGCCGCCGATGACCACGCCGAGAAGGAGACCGGGAACCACGAACGAGGTGAACGGGGTGCCCTCGAGCTCGCTGACGGGGAATCCTGCTCCCCCTCCGGGGATCGCGATGACGAGGCCCGCGAGAGCGGACACGGCACCGAAGGCCAGCATCACCGTGAGGACCCGCGTGACCGTCGACCGCTCGACCCCCAGCACCTCGCGGCCCGGGGGACCGGTTACCGGACCGGGCGCCACGTTGCGAGTCATGCCTCGAGGCTGGCCGGACCGCAGGGATCTCTCCAGAGTCGTTGGTCCCTACCCGTCAGCGGCGGCCCGCGCCCCCGGGCGCATACGTTGTGCGCCGTGCGAGCCAGAACCGCAACCAGAAGCTGCGCGACCTCGCCGCCGACGTCGTGACCCGCGGCACCCTCACTCCGGACCGGTAGCCGCGTCGGCGGCCTGGTCCGGTGTCGCTTCGTGGTGGCGTCGTCCGTGGGTGCGACGCTCCTCCTTCATCTCAGCCTCGAACAGGTGGCGTCGTCCGCCCACGAGCTGCTCCCTGGCCAGGAGCTCGGCGTCCTTGAAGGCACGGTAGTAGCCGTCGTCGTAGTCCTCGACGATCTGGAAGGTCCACCGGCCCTCGATCACGTTGCGGCCGACCACGTCGCGGTCGACCTGCGCGGCGATGCCCTCGTGCCCTGCCTTCCGCAGCAGGTCGACCGCGTCCCCCAGCGCGAGGTCGGCGGAGCCGGTCAGCCGGTGGAACGCATAGAGGTGGCCTCGTGCGTCCTCGACCGTCTCCAGTGCCTCCGACAGCTTGCCCAGCGCCTCGACGGTCGCGTCGTCGACTCCGTGCGGGCGGACGTGGTCGGCGTCAGGCTCTCCCATGACTCAGTCGTGCCCATCGGCGCACGGGCCGAAACAGGCGCCCCGACGGCTGGAGCCCAGCGGCCGAGGAGCGCTGACCAGCCCACGATCAGGGCAGCTCTCGGCAAGGACGGTTTCCCGTGCCGTGTGCGGGTACCACCACCCCATGACCACCCCGCATCGCACCTCCGCCGACCCTCCGTCCACCGTCCGGCCGGTGGCCCTGGTCGTCGGTGCCTCCCGGGGTCTCGGCCTGCTGCTCGCCGAGCAGCTCGGCCGGCACGGCTACATCCTCGCGGTCTGCTCGCGCGACCCCGAGGCCATTGAGCGCACGGCGGACCACCTGCGTCACGACGGTGCCTCGGCGACGCCGTACGCGCTCGACGTGGGGGACGCCGCGGCCGTCGGCGAGGTGGTCGAGCGGGTCGAGGACGAGCTCGGCCCGATCGAGGTCGCGCTGCACGTGGCCGGCACGATCCAGGTCGGCCCGCTGGAGAGCCTCGAGCACAGCCACTTCGAGGAGGCGTTCGCCACGATGGCCTGGGGGCCGGTCAACCTCGCCCTCGCCCTCGTCCCCCGGATGCGGTCGCGTGGGCACGGTCACTTCGGCGTCGTCACCTCGGTCGGGGGCCTCGTGAGCGTCCCGCACCTGCTGCCCTACAGCACGGCCAAGTTCGCCGCCGTGGGGTTCACCAACGGCCTGCGGGCCGAGCTCGCCGGCACGGGGGTGAGTGTCACGACCATCGCCCCCGGCCTGATGCGCACCGGGTCGCACCTGCGCGCCGAGCTCACCGGCGACCAGGGCTCGGAGTACGCCTGGTTCGCTCCGGGAGCCTCCCTGCCGCTCGTCTCGATGGACGCCGAGCGAGCTGCCCGACGCATCGTCTCCGGTGTGCTGCGCGGTCGCGCCTTCGTGGTCCTCACGCCGCTGGCGCAGGTGGGCAGCCGGGTGGCCGGGGCCGCCCCCACCATCACCTCGTGGGCGATGTCCCTCATGGCCCGGGCCCTGCCCTCGGCCCCCGACGGCAGGTCGGCGACCGTGCCGGGGTTCGTCGCCCGTAGGCGTCTGGGCTCCCGGACCGTCAACCTGCTCACGACCCTCGGTGACCGCGCAGGGCGCCGGACCCTCGAGACCGGTCCCGAGGCCTGAGGACCGCCGGGGCCGTGGGGACACGTCGGACCGCTTGGGGGGGTGCGTGCGCCGAGACGACTCGTCACTACCCGGCACTACCCGGCACTACCCGGCACTACCCGGCGGGAGCCGGCACCGAACCGAGCAGCGGCAACTCCCCCGCCGCCGGACGACCGCCTGCGCGCGCGATAAGAGGCCGAAGGTCCCTACCGGGCCGCGACGGCACGAGGTCGACTGGGCGCGGAAGGCGGGCAGGGCTCCTCGAGGACGACGATCCCCGCAAGGTCCGTCCTTGGCGCACCACGCGCCAGCCACGGACACGCGAGAGGTGCTTCGGCATCCCCCGCGGGAGGGACCACGACGTCGAGCACCACCGCAGGGCCGTGGGGGCCTGCGCGGTCGGTGAGACCTGGTTCCACGCCCGGGACCGGCCAGCGGGGCTGGCTGGTCCCGGGGTCGTCCACGGACCCACCCCGGACCTTCAGCCGTCCCCCCAGCTCGTCGCCTGCCCGCAGGGGAGTCGACCTGCGCCAGGCACCACCAGGGTCGGCTCAGCGCGGCAGGCTCGACCCGATCGCGGCGAGGGCGGCCAGAGCGGCGGAGAGCCCCCGCCGGGTGTCGGGGTCATGCAGACGACCCAGCAGCGCCAGCGGCCCCTCAGCCTTTCCCGTCGCCCCTGAACGGGCGTCGCGCCTGGCCTTGCGCACACCGGCAGCCACCCGCTCGGACTCGTCGGGGTCGAGCCCCTTGAGCGCCCCGGTGAGGGCGATACCGGAGCGCAGGCTGTCGGCGTCGACACCCTTGAGGGCGACCCCCAGCAGCTCGGGGTAGGCCCGCGCCACACCAGCGAGCGCCCGCAGCAGCCCTGAGTCGTGCAGGGCCTGCAGGAGGTCGTCGACCTCGTCGCTGACGCTGGTGTCGGGCGGCGTCGGCGGGGTGTAACCCATCGGGGTGGCCATCAGCGGTTCTCCGTCCGGTAGGGGAGGGGGCGGGTCGGGCGCTCACGCCCTGGCCCCTTTCGGCTCGGGCTGCGTCGGTGGGACGTAGTCGTCGCGCGCCCACTTCCGCGTACCGGTCGAGTCAGCCGTCATGGTCTCGCCTGCGCACGTGAGCTGATCCCGCGATGGGAGGATGCCTCAGCACCGGGGCATCGGTTTGGCGTTACCCCCTTTTACCCCACACCGATCGCAAGGCCGGCAGGGCCGGAGGTGTGGACCCTTCATCCCTCGACGCATCGGTCCGGGCACACCGGGCGCCAGCCCCCGGGGTCGACTCACAGTCGCTGAGCTCGGCTGCGACTCCCCCGGGAGTCGACTCGAAGTCGCTGAGGTCGGCTGCCGCTAGAACAGCAGCCGAGCCCACCGACTCTGAGTCGACCCCATCCCGGGCGCAGCCGAGCCCACCGACTCTGAGTCGCCATCCCGGACGCAGCCACGCCCACCGACTCTGGGTCAACCTGCCGCGCAGCGAGGCGGCACTCACCGCGAGCCGCCGACCCAGGATCGGGCCCGGTCCTGGCTGCGCCGAACGACCCACCCCGCCGGGCTGACCGGGACCTTCGCCCTTGCGCCCGGGGCGAGCCTGCCGGAGTGTGGGGGCATGTCCGGCGAACGCAAGACCCGACGACGCCTCGACAAGGGCGTCTACGAGACCGAGCTGCTGCGGCTGCAGGACCAGCTGGTCACCATGCAGGAGTGGGTGCGCCACCACGGTGAGCGGGTGGTCATCGTCTTCGAGGGCCGTGACGCCGCGGGGAAGGGCTCGACCATCAAGCGGGTCGCTGAGTACCTCAACCCCCGCCAGGCCCGCATCGTCGCCCTGCCCACCCCCACCGAGCGCCAGCGCAGCCAGTGGTACTTCCAGCGCTACGTCGAGCACCTGCCCGCCGCCGGCGAGATCGTGCTCTTCGACCGCAGCTGGTACAACCGGGCCGGTGTCGAGCGGGTGCTCGGCTACTGCACACCCGAGGAGCACCGTCGCTTCCTGCGGCAGTGCCCCATCTTCGAGCGGATGCTCGTCGAGGACGGCATCCGCCTGCACAAGTACTGGTTCTCCGTCAGCGACACCGAGCAGCAACGCCGCTTCGAGTCGCGTCTGGTCGACCCGATGCGGCGTTGGAAGCTGTCACCCACCGACGTCGAGTCGATCACCCGCTGGGAGGACTACTCCCGCGCCAAGGACGAGATGCTCGTGCACACCGACATCACCGGGTCGCCCTGGCACGTGGTCGAGAGCGACGACAAGCGTCGCTCGCGGATCAACATGATCGCCCACCTGCTCTCCCAGGTCCCCTACGTCGAGGTGCCGGCCCCGACGCTGGTGCTGCCGACCCGCCCGCCGTCCCAGGGCTACGTGCGCAGTGACCGGTCGCTGCAGCACCCCGTGCCCGACCACGCCGCGACACTGGGGGCGTGAGCACGACCCGGCCCGACGTCCTCGTCATCGGCGCGGGGCAGGCCGGTCTCGCGACGGCCTACCACCTGCGTCGGGCTGGTCTCGTCGCAGGAGAAGGCTTCTCGGTCATCGACGCCAGCTCGTCACCCGGTGGGGCCTGGCAGCACACCTGGCCGTCGCTGCGCCTCTTCTCCCCCGCCGGCTACTCGTCACTGCCCGGACGGCCCATGCCACCGTCCGTCGACGAGTACCCCCCGGCATCGCACGTCGTCGCCTACCTCACCGAGTACGCGGCCCGCTACGACCTGCGCGTGCACCACGGGGTGCGAGCCCTCGACGTGCACCGCGCGGACGACGACCCGCAGGGTCGTCTGCTCGTCGACACCCCCGCCGGCGTATGGAGCCCGCGCGTCGTCGTCAGCGCCACCGGCACCTGGGGCCGACCCTTCGTGCCGAACGTGCCCGGGGCCGGCGACTTCACCGGCCGCCAGGTGCACAGCGCGTCCTACATCGGGCCCGGCCCCTTCGCGGGGCAACGGGTGCTCGTCGTCGGGGGCGGCAACAGCGGGGCCCAGCTCGTGGCCGAGCTGTCGACCGTGGCCGACACGACGTGGTTCACGGTGACCCCACCCAGGTTCCTGCCCGACGACGTGGACGGGCGGGTGCTCTTCGACGTCGCGACGGCGCGCCGACAGGCCCTCGATGCGGGCCGGGACGATCCCGGCGGCGTCGCCGGGCTGGGAGACGTCGTCTCGGTGGCGTCGGTGCGCGAGGCCCGCGACCGGGGGGCGATGGTGCCCCACCCGATGTTCGAGCGGGTCACGCCGAACGGCGTCGTCGACGCCGGGGGCCACGAGGTGCCGGCCGACGCGATCGTGTGGTGCACGGGCTTCCGACCCGACCTCACCCACCTGGCGGGCCTGGGCCTGCCCCGGCGCGGCGGCCACCCCCTGACCGTCGGCACCCGGGCGCGCGACGAGCCCCGCCTCCACCTCGTCGGCTACGGCGACTGGACGGGCCCGGCGTCCGCCACCCTCATCGGGGTGGGACGCACGGCCAGGGAGGCCTCCGGCGAGATCGCCGCCCTCCTCGCGGAACGAGTCCGCACCTGAGGGGACCTCCGGCCCTCACCACCCGTCGGCGACCGGGCCAAGGTGAGGTATGCCGCCCACCCACCACACCGAGATCGAGCGCAAGTTCGACGTGCCCTGCGACGGCGTGGTGCCCGACCTGCGGCGCATCCACGGCGTGCACGCCCTCGGGCCCACCGCCACCTTCCACCTCGCCGCCGACTACTGGGACACCCCCCGGCTCGACCTCGCCCGGCGTCACATCACCCTGCGGCGCCGTACCGGAGGGAACGACGCGGGATGGCACCTCAAGGTCGGCGCCGGTCCCGACGCGCGGGCGGAGCACGCCTCCGAGCTCGGTGACGCGCACACCCCACCCGATGCCCTCCTGGCCCTCGTGCGGGACGTCGTGGGCGAGCACCCCCTGCACGTGGTCGCCCGGGTCGACGCCCGGCGCGACGAGACCCCGATGCTCGACCGGTCGGGCGCGGTCCTTGCCCGCTTCTGCGACGACCTCGTCGTCGCCGACACCCCGCCCGCACCATCGGCCGAGCATCCGGCCCCGCAGCCGGTCGTGCCTCCGGCCCGGCCCGATCCCGCTCTCCCGGCCACGACGCAGTGGCGCGAGTGGGAGGTCGAGCTGGCCGACGGTGACCGCACCCTGCTGGCCGCCACCTCCGCGGCGCTCCTGGCCGGTGGGGCCCACCACCCCGCCTTCTCCTCCAAGCTCGCTCACGCCCTCGCCGACCGCCTCGAGCCCTCCCCGCGGTCGCGCAAGGGCAGGCAGCGCCGCCCGTCGACCACCGACGTGCTGCGCCGACGGCTGCACACCCAGCTCGACGCTCTCGAGGCGCAGACTCAGGGGGTCGGCGCCGGCGACGCCACCGCAATCCACGACATGCGTATCGCCGCTCGGCGCCTCCGAGCCGCATTACGCACCTTCGAGCCCGTCCTCGAGACCGGCGCGACCCGGGCGTGCTCACGCGAGCTGCGCTGGCTGGGGCTCGTGCTCGGCACCGCTCGCGACGCCCAGGTGCTGCGCGAGCGCCTGGTCTCCGAGCTGGCCGCCCTGGCCCCACCGTCGTCAGCCTCAGCGCCCTCAGCCACCGCGGCGCCCACCGCGGCGCCCACAGCACCGTCGGGACCCCTGGACCCGCTCGAGCGCCACCTCGCCGACGAGCGGATCGGCGCTCACCTCGAGGCCCTGACCCGCACCGGCCACGACGCTGCGGCCTCCGCCGTGGCCTCGGCCCGCTACCGCTTCCTGCTCGACGACCTCGAGGTGCTCGCCGCGCACCCCCCTGCCCGACCAGAGGCCGCATCGAGGGCCACGGCGATGGTGCCGGGGCTCCTCGCCCGCGACGCCCGCCGCCTCCTCAGAGCGAGCCGACGGGCGCAGCGGGCCCTGCCCCCCGGGCGCGACGGCGCCCTGCACGAGACCCGCAAGCGGGCCAAGCAGCTGCGCTACTCGGCCGAGTCCGCGTCCGACGTGTGCGGCAAGTCGGCCCGCAAGGTCGCCAAGGCGGCGACCCGGGTGCAGGCGTCGCTCGGCGACCACCAGGACGCCGTCGTCGCCCGAGACCTGTTGCGCACGATGACGACCCAGGCCAGGCAGGCGGGCGAGGGCGCGGCTGCGTACGACGCCCTGAGGCGGGTCGAGCTCGCTGCCGCGGCGAGCGCCGTCGATTCCTACGAAGTGGACCTGCGGCACCTGAGGAAGGTGCTGCGACGACGGCTGCGCGGTCTCCAGCTGGCCCATCCGTAACAGGACCCGGCTCTGAGGCGGCCCGCCGCCGAGGTCACGACGATTCCGTCGCCCCGGTGGCAGTGGCCTGAGAGTTCGCACCACATCCGCCCGGTTGGTCATCGCCGCACCCGACACGACGCGACGATGGGACGGTGAGTGCCACCCCCGACTCCCCGACCACCTCGACCCGCACGATGCGCGACCGGAAACCGGCCACCGCGGCCGACGTCACGCGGGTCGCCGTACCGACCCTGACGTTCTGGGTCGCCAAGGCCCTCTCGACCGCCATGGGCGAGTCGGTCTCGGACTGGTCGATCCACGCCGCACCGGCGGTGCTCGCGGTGCTCCTCGCGCTGGTGGCCTTCGTCGCGGCGCTGGCCGTGCAGCTGACCCGCCACCGCTACCTACCGTGGGTCTACTGGACCGCGGTCGCCATGGTCGGGGTCTTCGGCACCATGGCCGCCGACGTCGCGCACGTCGTGCTCGGCCTGCCGTATGCCGTCTCGTTCCTGCTCTGCGCGGCCCTTCTCGGTGGGCTCTTCGCCTACTGGCGCCGCAGCGAGGGCAGCTGCGACGTGCACGAGGTGACGACCACCCGCCGCGAGCTGCTCTACTGGGCGGCCGTCGTGCTGACCTTCGCCATGGGCACCGCGCTCGGCGACCTCATGGCGGTGACGCTGCACCTCGGCTACGCCCTCTC
The DNA here is from genome assembly GCA_030853445.1 of Actinomycetota bacterium. Taxonomy (GTDB): domain Bacteria; phylum Actinomycetota; class Actinomycetes; order Actinomycetales; family Dermatophilaceae; genus Lapillicoccus. Next base: position 18,724 of record JALYVC010000135.1, read on the forward strand.
GGTCGTCCTCTTCGCCGTCGCCATCCTCGTGCCGGTGCTGGGCTACCGACTTATGCGCTGGGACCCGGTCTTCTCGTTCTGGCTCGCCTACGTGCTCACCCGGCCGCTCGGTGCCTCGGTGGCCGACTGGCTGGGCAAGCCGGTGGCAGCGCACGGCGTCGGGCTCGGGTCGGGGTGGGTCGGGCTCACCCTCGCGGCGCTCATGGCGCTCACGGTCGCGACCATGCGGGCCACCCCCTGGCGTCAGATCCAGCCGCGACGCTTGAAGACCAGGTAGAGCACCCCCGCGATGACGACGATCGAGACGCTGCTGAGCACGAAGCCGGACAGCTGCTGGAAGCCGGGGTAGGGCACGTTCTGGCCGAAGAACCCCGTGATCGCGGTGGGGATGGCGATGATGGCGGCCCACCCGGTGAGCTTCTTCATCACCGTGTTGAGGCGGGCGTCCTGCAGCGACAGGTTGGTCTCGAAGATGGTGGTCACCATGTCGCGCAACGACTCGGTCCACTCGGTGGCGCGCAGCACGTGGTCGTAGAGGTCGTCGTACCAGGGGTTGAGCTCGGCGGGGGCCCCGCGGTCCTGGCGGTGGCGCAGCACGCCGTTGACGACCTCGCGCATGGGCAGGACGACCCGGCGCAGGGCGACGAGGTCCTTGCGGATGCCATAGGTCTGGCGCTGCACGGCGTGGCTGAGCGACTCCTCCTCGAAGAGCACGTCCTCGAGGGCCTCGATGCGGTCGTCGAGCACCTGCACGGCCTCGAAGTGGCTGTCGACGACCATGTCGAGCAGCCCGTGCACGAGCGCGCCGACGCCGTACTCCAGCAGGTCGGAGTTCTCGTCCCATCGACGCACGACCTCGTCCATGTCGAAGCCGTCGCTGGCGTGCACGGTGACGATGCCATGGGGAAGGACGAAGGCCGAGACCCGGCTCAGGCGCAGGTCGGGGCGCTGCGCCGGGGCCTCCCGCCCCGGCTCGACCCTCCCCTCGCCCGGCCCACCCTGTGGATCCGGCGCGATGACGGCGGCATACGCGGTGACGAAGATGTGGCTGGAGTAGCGCGTGACCTTGGCCCGCTCGCCGTGGGAGACCGCGTCCTCGACCGCCAGGGGGTCGAGCGACAGCTCGCTGGCCAGGTCGGTGAGCACCTGCGAGCTCGGGTCGCACACGTCGACCCAGACCAGGACGTCGGGTTCGGCGAGGTAGTCGGAGATCGCGTCGAAGGCGAACTCGGTGCGCTCGAGCACCCCGGCGCGCCACACCCGCCCGCGCACCGGCCCTGCGTCGACCTCCATGGCGTCAGCGTGTCACAGCCGGCACGACGAAGACGCCTGCACAGCCCACGGTGCCAGGCGCCCTGCGCGCCGCCGTCGGCTCCGGTCCCCACCGTGCTTGCCGACCCTCTCCACGGCAGGGGTAAAGGCCGCGTAAAGGGAATGGGCTACCCCTTGTGGTCAACGGCATCGAACGGACACCGGTGACGGCCCGGGTGCACCCGCGCCGGACTCCGCCTCGCGGGAGGCCCCAGCCTCAGATCCGTAGGCTGCGTTCGTCCGCACCACGAAAAACAGGGGTGCCGCCACCCCCACGGTGCGACACCCCTGCTCTCCGGACCCTGGGGCCTCGGCCCCCGGGCGACCCCTGGGTCCCCGACCCCCACGGTCGGTCTCCGGCGATCTTCTCCCCTGCCCGGCTCGCAGCCCCCACGGCCGCTTGCCTGACATTCATCAGCGTAGGGTAAAGGGATGGTAAAGGTGACAGATCTCGCTAAAAAGGACAGGGGCATCAAACGGTCACGTGTGGCGCCTCCACCCTGCGCGCAGGGGCCCGGCCGGACGGCCGGACGGCGCCCGGGGTACGAAGTCCTCATGACTGCACCCGCTCGGCCCGACTCCTACGACGCCGCGAGCCCGAGCGCATGAGCGCCACCGCGGGGCAGCCGACCGTCCTCGTGGCGATCCCGGCCTTCGGCTCGCCCGACCTGACCGACGCCGTGCTGGCCGACCTCTCCCGTGACGGCAGCCTCGACGACCCGCGCGTCGCCGTCGTCGTCGTCGACAACGGCGCGGACTACGTCCTCCCCCCGGCGCACGCGTCCCTCACGCCCGCCGGCTCCCCCCGCATGCGCATCCACCGCCCCGGACGCAACCTGAGGTGGATCGGGAGTGCCAACTGGGCCCTGCGCACCGCCGTGGAGGGCGGCCTCGACGTCTGTGTCGTGCTCAACAACGACACCCGCCTCTCGCCCGGCTTCCTCACCGGGCTCGTCGCACCGTTCGGAGCACCCGACGGCGACGATGTCGCGCTCGTCGCCGCCTGCTACGACGACTTCTGGATCCACCAGCGGGCCACCGTCATCCCCGCGTCCGCGTCCGACTACGTGGCCCACCCCGCGCTCCGGGAGGTGGCCTTCTGCGACGGCACGGCCCTCGCCTTCGCCGCGCGCCGGGTGGTCGACCTCGGCGCGCTCGACGAGGTCGCGTTCCCGCGCCACGGGTACGGCTCCGACATCGACCTCGCCCTGCGGGTCCGCGCGGCGGGGCTGCGGTGCCTCGTCACGGAGGCCGCCTACGTCTCGCACCTGCGGCGCGCGACGATGCAGCGCACCGGGCAGTCCTCGGAGCTCAACCGGTCAGAGATCCTCGACGGCCTGGACGCCAAGTGGCCGCAGGGATGGCGGGCCAGGGCCGGTCTCGGCCCCGGCTCCTTCCCGGCCCACAACACCGCCAGCGCGGCCACCTGGTATCTCGACCCGGTGGCGACGACGACGCCCACGACATGAGCACGGTCGGACGGGTGCTCTACGCCGGCTTCGCGACCGCGCACCGCAGTGGCGGCGTCCACGTCATGACCCAGCACGTGCGGCTGCTGCGTGAGCAGGGCGTGCCCGCCTGGCTGTGGCTACCCGGCGGGGCCGAGCGCCCCGGCTGGATCGACGAGGACCTACCGGTCATCACCGGCGCGACCACCCCGGTCGGGGTCGACGACCTGCTCGTCGTGCCCGAGACGCCGACGGTGCCCGGCTGCGACCCGGCCCCCGGGGCCCGCACCGTGATCTTCAACCAGAACCACTTCTACACGTATGCCGCCTCCCCGGCGGCACGCTCGGCTCCCGGCTTCCCGGGGTGGGCCCTCCCGCCGGCGGTGTGGGCCGTCAGCGCCGAGAGCCGCGACGTGCTCGCCGCGACCCTGCCCGACCTGCCGGTGACGCTCGTGCCCAACAGCGTCGACGGCCGGCTGTTCCACCCGTCGGGTGCGCCCGGGGCCGGCGGGATCGGTGAGGCGCCGCGCGTGACCTGGTTCCCGCGCAAGCGGCCTCGTGAGGCCTCCCTGCTGCGCGAGCTGCTGCGTCACGACCCACGGCTCGCCGGGGTCGAGGTGGTCGAGCTCGTCGATGCGCCCCAGGCCGAGGTAGCGCAGACCCTGGGCGCGACGACGGTGTTCGTGGCACTCGGGCACAGCGAGAGCTTCGGCCTGCCGGTCGCGGAGGCTCTCGCCTCGGGCTGCCTCGTCGCCGGCTACGACGGGGGCGGAGGCCACGAGCTGTTCGAGGCGCCCGGCGCCTGGCGCGTGCCCGACCAGCGTCCGCTGCTGCTGCGCGACCGGGTCGTCGACCTCGTGCAGCGCTCCGGCGAGCTGGCGGCACTCCGTACGGCCAACCGGGAATGGGTGCTCGAGCGGTGTGCCCTCGAGCACACGGCGACGGCGCTGCGGGGGGCCGTGGCGGCGGCGCTCGCCCGCCCGGGGGGCGAGGCGGTGGCCACCCACCCAGCCGCCTGGCTCGACACGCTCGGGCCGAGCTTCACCGCCTTCGCCTGAGACGCAGTAGGCGGGCGCAGATGCGCTCGCGCGGGGGTCCAAGGCTCTGCGCGGACGCACGGCGTCGGGTCAGTAGGCGTCGCCGACCACGTTGACCAGGTCGTCACCGGCGACGAAGCGGCGCAGCTGCTGCGCCACCAGCGCGAAGGCGCGCGGTCCGGCCTGCTTGACGTGGCCCGCGGCGTGCGGGGTGAGGATGAGTCCCGGCGCCTGCCACAGGGGGTGGTCGGAGGGCAGCGGCTCGGGCTCGACGACGTCGAGCCCGGCGCGCAGCCGGCCCGACGTCAGCTCCGCGAGGAGCGCATCGGTGTCGACGACCTTGCCGCGAGCGACGTTGACGAGCATCGCGCCGTCGGGCATCAGGCGCAGGAAGGCGGCGTCCACCATCCCGGTGGTGGCCGGGGTGAGGGGGACGGTGAGCACGACGACATCGGCGGTCGGCAGCAGGTCGGGCAGCTCGTCGGTCGCGTGGACGCCGTCGCGGGCGGTGTGGGCGACGAGCAGGGGGACGGCGTCGAAGGCGCGCAGCCGCTTGGCCGTCTCGTCACCGAGGTCGCCCGCACCGATGACGAGCACCCGCTTGTCCCGCAGGTCGTCGCCCTCGATGAGGTCCCATCGCGACTCGCGCTGCGCGTCGATGAAGTGCGGCAGCCGACGCTGGGAGGCGAGGACCATGGTGAGCACCAGCTCGGCCACCGAGCTGCCGTGGACCCCCTTGGCGTTGCACAGGGTCACCCCCTCGGGCACGTGGGCGAGGACGTCCTCCACGCCGGCGCTGGTCAGCTGCACCACCTTCAGCGCAGGCAGGGCAGCGAACTTCTCGTCGAGCCCTTCCGCGTCCTCGACCTGCGGCACCCAGAAGGTGGTCTCCTCCAGCCGGGCGGGCCTCGGGCCGGTGCCGTCCCACACGACCACCTCGACCCCCTCGGGCAGCGGGCCGAGCATCTCGAGGGCGGACTCGTCGGGCAGGCAGACGACTGTCGTTGCGGTCATGGGGACACGCTAGGTCACGCCCGCCGCGACGTCCTGCTCGACATCGGCTCCGGGGACCCGGTGCTCACCTCGGGGGCGACGCCCGACGAGCCACCTCCTGGGCGAGCCGCTCGGCGTTCATGGCCCCCAGCCTGCCCCGACCCGTGACGGCACTCTGTGTGACGGCACTCTGCGTCGCCCTGTCGGTCAGCTCAGGTCAGGTCAGGTCAGGTCGGAGCCGGTGGGCCCGCGCTGCCGACGTGCGGCAGCGACCTTGGCCTCGCGCTCGCGCAGAAGACGCGTCTGCGGGTCGTCCCGGCCGATCTGCGCCGGTCCGAAGATGTTGAGGGTGGTCGACCGGATCTTCCAGCCGATGCGGTAACCCAGCGAGAGGAACTCACGGTCGGTCTTGTTCACAAGAGGCTCCTATATGCGGGGAGGGGTATTTCTCCCACCCTACCGACCCGGGCCGGGCGCAAGAGGTGACCTTCGTCCTCCCGTCCTTGACCGGGCGTTCACCTGCCGCCCACCCCACGCCCACCCCACGGACACCCGTGCCGCGTTGGGTGGGGAGGTCGGGTCGACGGAGCCCGACCACGACCAGGAGGTTGCAGTGCCCGTACCCGACCACTCCCACGACCACCCGCACGACCACTCGCCCGGGCCGCAGGGCCACGAGCACGCGCACGGCCCCTCGCTGAGCTCGTCGGACGACCTGCCCGCTGCGACGCGGGAGGCCCTCGACCCCGAGATCCCCGACCGCGAGCTGTCGGCGTCGGGCCACGGACGTCGCTCCTTCCTCACCCGCGCGGGCCTCATCGGTGCCGCCGCGGCGGGCGCCTCCGTGCTCGCCCACGGTGAGTCCGCCGCCGCAGCGAGCCCCGCGCCCGCGGGTCGCGACAGCGGCTCGGGCCGCACCTACCAGTGGCTCGCGGGCGACCACCACATCCACACCCAGTACAGCCCCGACGGCCAGTACCGCGTCATCGACCAGGTGCGTCACGCCTCGGCCTACGGCCTCGACTGGATGGTCATCACCGACCACGGCAGCGTCACCCACGCCAAGCTCGGAGTCGACCAGGTCAACCCCGACATCGTCGCCGCCCGCAAGAGCGCCAAGGACGAGACGCTCGTCTTCCAGGGCCTGGAGTGGAACATCCCGGCCGCCGAGCACGGCACGGTCTTCGTCCACCCCGGCACCCACGAGGTCGCCGTCCTCAAGGAGTTCGAGAACGCCTTCGACGGGGTCGTCAACGGCTGGACCGCCTCGTCGAGCGACAACGAGCAGCACGCCCTCGAGGGCCTCGACTTCCTCGCCGGCGCGGTCGTCAGCCGCCGCGTCCAGGACGCCGCGTTCTTCGCCAACCACCCGGCCCGCAAGGGGCTCGACTCACCGCACGAGATCCGCGGGTGGCGCGAGCGCCAGCCCAGGATCGCGCTCGGCATGGAGGGCGCTCCCGGTCACCAGGCGGCGGGCATCAAGACGCCCGACGGTCCGGGGTCGGGCCGGGGTTACTACGACAACTCCCCGTCGGCCGAGAGCTTCGCCGGCTACCCCCTCGAGAGCTACATCACCTACGGCGGCTTCGACTGGATGACGAGCACCGTCGGCGGCCTGTGGGACAGCCTGCTCGCCGAGGGCAAGCCGTGGTGGATCACCGCGAACTCCGACTCGCACTCGGTCTACCTCGACGACTCGGTGCGTGGCGGCGCCGGCTCGACCGACGAGTTCACCACCCTGGGTCGCTATCTCGACCCGGTGCACGGCACGGCTGGCGCGAAGACCACGAACGGCGACTTCTGGCCCGGCTACTACAGCAGGACCCACGTGGGCGCCGCGCGCACCAGCTACGCCGCGGTGCTCGACGGGCTGCGGGCCGGGCGGGTCTTCGTCGACCACGGTGGCCTCGTCGGGGGACTCGAGGTCGGCGTGCGGGCCAAGGGCGACCGGAGCCTCGGATCCACCCTCGGCTCGATGACCACCCCCAGGCGCGGCACGCGGCTCGAGCTCGTCATCTCGGTGACGCCGGCGACCAGGCCCAACTGGGCGCAGTTCGTGCCGCAGCTCGCTCGGGTGGACGTCGTCCGCGGCGCCCTGACCGGCCCGGCGAGTGACCGGGACGCGATCTCCGCCCCCGGGACCAAGGTGGTGCTCCAGCGTGACGTCAGCGGCGCCACCGGCACGGTGAAGATCGTGCTCGACCTCGGCGTGGCCGACCAGCCGTTCTACCTGCGCGTGCGCGGCACCGACGGCAAGCGCTCGGCCCCAGGCCTGATGGGTGCCTCGGTCGACCCGGCCGGCCCGGCTGCTGACGTGCTGGGCGACGCCGACCCGTGGAGCGACCTGTGGTTCTACACCAACCCCGTCTGGGTGCTGCCCCGGTGACTGCTCAGCCCTGCTCACGAGTGAGCTCATGAGTGAGCTCGAGGTGGTGCGTCACGCTCTCGCGTGGCGCACCAACGCCGAGGCGGAGCACGACCTGCGAGAGCAGTGGCGTACGGCGCCGCCGCGCTCGCCGGTCGTCGTGGCGGCCACGCACTTCCTGCCCGGGCACGCGGGCGTCGTCGTCACGCTGGAGCACGCCGACGGCGAGCTCGAGGTCATCGGCGGCAGCGGCCCCTCGCACTCGCCCTGGGCGCTCGATCGCCACCGACACCGCAGCGGTGGCCGCCTCCTGCAATTTCCGGGAAGCGAGTCGCTGGTCGGCACGACGACGGTGGGCGCCCTGCTCGGCCTCACCGCCGTCGACGAGGTCGTCAGCATCGGGCTGCCGTCGCTCGACCCGGCGACCCCCCTGCACACGCAGGGGTTCGTCCGGCCGACCTACGAGCTGGGCCGCCTGCGGCTTCTCGTGCGTCCGGCCCCCGACGGCGCCGTCGTGCCCTTCGAGCAGCCCGACCCCACCCCCAGCTGCACGGCGCACGTCTGACGCCGCACCAGGAGGGCC
>JALYVC010000143.1 GCA_030853445.1 Actinomycetota bacterium
CGACCACGACCCACCCGGCGGCGGGAGGGCCGGGGTCGCGGCCCGGGGTGGGCGCGGGCAGGGGCGCGGGCAGGGGCGGTGACACCGGCCAAGTGTGCCGTCCCCCCACTCCGAGGTGCACCTCGGCCACGACTGGACCGGGAGACGACGACGCGGCGGCCGTCGCGCCTGCTCGACACGGCCGGGCCGGGAGACGAGGATGGCGACACCATGCCGACCGGCGCCATCGGGCGTCGTACGCCTCGGCGGTCTCACCAGGCAGGAAGGGCAGGACAGGCACCGTGGAGCCAGCGCGACGACGTCAGCGCCTCAACCCCGGGTACGTGGTCGCCCAGGCGATCGTGCGCCCGGTGATGTTCCTGTTCACCCGCAAGGTCTGGACGGGGTGGGAGCACCTGCCGCACGAAGGGGGGTTCGTGGCCTCGCCGAACCACATCTCGAACTTCGACCCCTTCCCGGTGGCGTGGTATCTCTTCCACAGCGGCTGGGTGCCCTTCTTCCTGGGCAAGGAGTCGCTCTTCCGCCTGCCGCTGATCGGGCGTCTGCTGAACGCCTCCGGCCAGGTGCCGGTCTACCGCCGCAGCAGCATGGCGGGCGACGCCTACCGCGCCGCGGTGCAGGGGGTGCGCGACGGCAAGTGCATCGTCGTCTTCCCCGAGGGGACGCTCACCCGCGACCCCGAGCTCTGGCCGATGGTCGGCAAGTCCGGGGCGGCCCGCATCGCGCTCGAGACCCGCTGCCCGCTGGTCCCCATGGCTCACTGGGGTGCGCACGAGGTGATCCCGCACTACCGCAAGGGACTCTTCCTGCTGCCGCGCAAGACCCTCCAGGTCACCACCGGGCCACCGGTCGACCTCAGTGACCTCTACGACCGCCCCATCGACGGCGCGACGCTGCGTGAGGCGACCGCCCGGCTCATGGCTGCGGTCACCGATCTCGTCGCAGGGCTGCGCGAGCAGACACCGCCTGCGCGCAGGTGGGACCCACGCGAGCACGGGCAGAGCGACACCGGCAACTACCGAAAGGACCGGACGTGACGCGCGCCGCCGTCATCGGCAGCGGCAGCTGGGGTACGGCGTTCGCAGCCACCATGGCGCACGCCGGCACCGACGTCGTCATGTGGGCCCGACGGCCCGAGCTCGCCGCGCAGATCACCCAGGGACGCAACGACGACTACCTCCCGGGCATCGAGCTGCCACCCGGGATGTGGGCCACCACCGACGTCGCCGAAGCCATGGCGGGCGCCGACGTCGTCGTCTTCGCCGTGCCGTCGCAGACGCTGCGTGCGGGGCTCGAGCAGTGGGCCGACCTGCTGCCGGACCACGCGGCGGTCGTCTCGCTGATGAAGGGCGTCGAGCTGGGCACGGCCAAGCGGATGAGCGAGGTGATCGCCGAGGCCGGTCGGGTCGAGAACGAGCGGATCGTCGTGGTGTCCGGCCCGAACCTCGCCCGTGAGGTCGCCGCCCACCAACCCGCGGCCAGCGTCGTCGCGTGCACCGACGAGCTCATGGCCGAGCGGGTGGCCGACGCCTGCGTCACCCCGTGGTTCCGGCCCTACACCAACGACGACGTCGTGGGGGTCGAGCTCGGGGGCGCGGTCAAGAACGTCGTCGCGCTCGCCGTCGGCATGGCCGAGGGGATGGGCTTCGGTGACAACACCAAGGCCTCCCTCATCACGCGCGGCCTGGCCGAGACCTCGCGGCTGGGTGCCGCGCTCGGCGCCTCCCCGACGACGCTCATGGGTCTGGCCGGGGTCGGCGACCTCATCGCCACCTGCATGTCGCCGCTGTCACGCAACCACACCTTCGGGGTCGAGCTGGCCCGTGGGAGCACCGTCGCCCAGATCTCGGCCGGTCTGCACCAGGTGGCCGAGGGTGTGAAGTCGTGCGAGTCGATCCTCCAGCTCGGTCGGGACCACGGTGTCGACCTGCCCATCGTCGCGGCCGTGGTCGCGGTGGTGCACGGCCGGGTGACACCGGGCGAGATGGTCGGTGCGCTGATGGGCCGCAGCCTCAAGTCCGAAGCCGACTGACGCCGCGGATCGCTGATGCCGCCGCCCACCCGGACCCGGCCTCGCAGGAGCCGCGAGGGGCTGGTCAGCTGCTGGTCGGGATGGCGGCGCGCAGCGCCTGGTCGAGGTCGCGCCAGAGGTCGTCGACGTCCTCGATGCCGACCGACAGACGCAGCTGGTGCTCGGGGACCGTCGCCGCCTCCGCGGGGTACTTTCGCCGTCGCTCGAGCAGGGACTCGACCCCACCGAGGCTGGTGGCGCCGAGCCACAGCCGACATCCGGCCGCCACGGCGTCGGCCGCAGCCGCGTCACCGGCGACCTCGAAGGCCGCCATCGCGCCGAAGCCGGGATAGCGCACGTTCTCGACGCACGGGTGCGTGCCGAGCCGGCGGGCGATCTCGGCGGCGTTGGCGCTTGAGCGCTCGACCCGCACGTGCAGGGTGCGCAGGCCGCGCAGGGCGAGCCAGACCTCCATCGGGCCGGCGATGGCCCCGTGGAGGGTGCGGTGGCGGGTGAGCCGCTCGAGCAGCTGGGGCCCGAGGCCGCCGGATCCGGTCACGGTCGCGCCGAGCACGACGTCGGAGTGCCCGGACAGGTATTTCGTCACCGAGTGCACGACCACGTCGGCCCCGAGCTCGAGCGGCCGCTGAAGGATCGGGGTGGCCATCGTGTTGTCGCACACCGAGATCGCGCCTGCCGCCCGGGCGGCGGCGAAGATGGCCGGGAGGTCGGCGACCTCCATCATGGGGTTGGAGGGCGACTCGGTCCAGACCAGGTCGGCCCCGACGAGGGCGGACAGCACCGCGGCGGTGTCGGTGAGGTCGACCGTGCGCACCTCGTAGCCCTCGGATCCGTAGTCGGCGAAGAGGGCCGTCGAGAGGTTGTAGGCGTGGCGGGGGACGACGACGACACCCCCGCGGGGAGTGAGGGACGCCGCGGCGGAGATCGCGGCCATCCCCGAGCCGAAGACCCTCGCGGTGCCGCCCTCGAGCGCGCCGAGGGCCTGCTCGAAGGCGGTCCACGTCGCGTTGCCGTTGCGACCGTAGCCGACTCCCGTCTGCGGGGCGGCATACGTCGACGTGAGCTCGATGGGCGGGTTGACGCCGGCGCCGGGCACCCGCTCGGGCCGACCGGCGGCGACGACGAGGCTGGCGGGGGAGAGGTCGTCGAGATGGCTCACCGCGCCAGCGTAGGCGGTGCCGCGGCCCGTCGCCCGCATCCCTTGTAGGGTCGGCGTCGATGAGCGAGCAGACCCCGACCCAGACCCCGTCGACCCGCCCAAGGGTGGCCGTCGTCTTCGGCGGCCGGTCGTCCGAGCACGCGGTGTCGTGCGCCACGGCCGGTGGCGTGCTGCGCGCCATCGACCGTGACAAGTGGGACGTCGTGCCCGTGGGCATCGCCAAGGACGGGCGCTGGGTGCTCGCCGCCGACGACCCCGAGCCGCTGCGCATCGCCCCCGGGCACCTGCCGGAGGTCGACGGCTCGGCCCCGTCGGTCGTCGTCCCCCTCGGCACCACCGACCACGCCCTCACCGTGCTCGAGCCGGGGGTGCCGCCTCGCGCCCTCGGCGACGTCGACGTCGTCCTCCCCCTGCTGCACGGGCCGTTCGGTGAGGACGGCACGCTCCAGGGCTACCTCGAGCTCTCCGACATCCGCTACGTCGGCTCCGGGGTTCTCGCGTCGGCAGCCGGCATGGACAAGCACTACATGAAGGTCGTCTTCGCCGCCGCCGGCATCCCCGTCGGCCCCTATGCCGTCATCACCGACCGCGCCTGGGTGGCCGACCGCGCGGCAGCCCTCGCCTCGGTCGGGGGGCTCGACTACCCGCTCTTCGTCAAGCCCGCCCGGGCCGGCTCCAGCATGGGCATCACCAGGGTCAGCAGCCCCGAAGGGCTGGAGGCGGCGGTCGAGACCGCCCGCGAGCACGACCCCAAGGTCGTCGTGGAGCAGGGCGTCGTCGGTCGCGAGATCGAGTGCGCGGTGCTGCAGGGCCACGGCACCGACGCCCCACGCACCTCGCTGGTCGGCGAGATCGCCGTGCACGGAGCGCACGACTTCTACGACTTCGAGGCAAAGTACCTCGCCGAGGCCGACGTCGACCTCGCCTGCCCCGCCGACGTGCCGCAGGAGCAGTCCGACGAGGTGCGACGACTGGCCGCCGCGGCCTTCGAGGCTCTCGGCTGCGAGGGGCTGGCCCGGGTCGACTGCTTCGTGACACCCGACGGTCACGTCGTGGTCAACGAGATCAACACCATGCCCGGCTTCACGCCGTTCTCGATGTACCCCCAGATGTGGGCGGCCAGCGGCCTGGCCTACCCGCAGCTGATCGACGAGCTGCTCACCCTCGCTCTCGAGCGGCGCACCGGTCTGCGCTGACTCGGGGCAGGACGCCCTCCGGCGAGGACCGCTTCGCCATCGAGAGCTCCACTTCCTGGTCGGCACGTCGTCGGGCTCCGGCGGCGCACGTCACCCCCGAAGAGGGTCTGCGAGCCCGCCAGGCACCGCCGGGCCGGGTGGCTGCCCAGCGTCCCACGCGACACAGTGGGGTGGTGACCAGCCAGATGAGCGCAGCCCGCGCCGACGACCTGCGGGCACAAGCCGCGACGTACGACGTCTCGCTCCCACGGGGGGCTGCGCCACCACCGGGGTTCTCGACCTTCCTCCGCAGCCGGTGCCTCCCACCCGACGTCGATCTCGACGCCGCCCGCAGCCGACTGCTGCACTGGCGGGTGCAGCGCGGGGCCGGGGTGCGCGTGACGTCGTCGAGCGAGCGGGTCACGGAGGGCACCGTGGTCGACCTGCGCATCGGTGTCGGTCCGTTGGGGGTCACGGCCCCGTGCCGCGTCGTCGAGGTCGTCGACGAGCCGGACCGATGCGGCTTCACCTACGTCACCCTGCCCGGGCACCCCGAGGCGGGAGTCGAGTCCTTCACCGTCACCCGGCGCCCGGACGGTCGTGTGCTGCTCACCATCGAGGCCGTCTCGCGGCCGGCGACGCTGCTCACCCGGGTCGGCGGACCGCTGGGCCACCTGGCCCAGCGGCTGGTCACGACCCGCTACCTACGGGCCCTCGACCAGCCCGGCTGAGAGCGGTTCAGCCGCGGCATGCGCGCCCGGTCGCGGGCAGGGCCCGGGCCGCCGCGCTGAAGACCGGCAGCAGCGAGCCCTCGTTGCCGGGCGCCGCGTGCACTGAGGGCACGAGGACCTCGAGGGCCGGGGAGCGACCGAACGTCACGAACCTGGCCCCGTCGGAGAGCACCGTCACGACCCAGCCGACGTCGTCGACGCTCAGGCAGTCGGTCGACGGCCCGGGCTCGGGCACGCCGCAGCGGGCGACGACCGCCGGGTCACCCCACGCCCTCACCGCCGGCGAGCTGGGCGAGGTCGTGACCGGGGTCAGGCCCGAGACGGTCGCGGGC
>JALYVC010000149.1 GCA_030853445.1 Actinomycetota bacterium
GCGCCGACGAGTCGGTCACGATCCTCGTGGGCGCCGCGGAGATGGGTCAGGGCGTGCACACCAGCCTTGCCCAGCTCGTCGCCGAAGACCTCATGGTCGACTGGGCCCGGGTGCGCACGGAGGCCGCTCCGGCCGACCGCGCCTACGCCAACCCGGCCACGGGCAGCCAGCTCACCGGCGGCAGCATGAGCATCCGCGGCTACCACACGGCCATGCGCCTCGCGGGGGCCGCCGCACGCGACATGCTGCGCGCCGCCGCCGCCGCCCGTTTCGGGGTCGACATCTCGCAGTGCGTCGCCTCCGGCGGTGTCGTCATGGTGACCGGCACGTCGTCGTCAGCCACCTACGGGCAGCTCGCGGCCTCCGCCGCGTCGCAGCCGGTGCCACAGAGCCCGGCCCTCACGCCGGACGACGCCCTGCGGATCGTCGGGCACCCGGTCCAGCGGACCGACGTCCCCGACAAGGTGCGCGGTGCCGCCGTCTACGGCATCGACGTGCGGGTGCCCGGCATGCTCCATGCCACCGTGCGCCACAGCCCGATGGTGGGCGGGACGGTCAGGTCGCTCGGGGCCAAGCCGGCCACGGCGCTCGCTGTCGTCGATGCCGGCGACGCGGTCGTCGTGGTCGCACGCACGACGTGGGACGCCCTGGTCGCGGCCCGCTCCCTCAAGACCACCTGGTCCGCGCCCGCGACCGCGTCGTCGCTGTCGTCGTCGACGATCGCCGCCCAGGCCACGACGCTCATGGCCACCGGGACCGCGGTGGTCGCCGAGACCGTCGGGTCGGTGGGTCAAGCCCTGTCCGGCGCGACGAAGCGGGTCGACGCGACATACGACCTGCCTTACCTCGCGCACGCGGCGATGGAGCCGCTCGCGTGCACGGCCAGCGTCACCGCGACCGGCTGCGAGCTGTGGGCGCCGACCCAGGCCCCCGGTCTTGCGGCCGCCGCGGCGGCGGCGATCTGCGGCCTGACACCCGACAAGGTCGTGGTGCACTCGACGATGCTGGGCGGCGGGCTGGGCCGCAAGTTCGAGACGGACTTCGTCGCCCACGCCGTGCGCGCCTCCAAGGCCGTCGGCGCACCGGTCAAGGTCACGTGGTCGCGCGAGGAGGACTTCTCGCACGACCAGTACCGCCCGATGGCACAGATCCGGGTGCGGGTGGCGGCCGATGCCGCCGGCGCGCCCACCGGGCTGTGGTCGCGCGTCGTCTCGCCGTCGATCCTCGGTCAGCGGGGCTGGATCCCTGCTGGTGCCGTCGACGGTCAGGCGGTCGACGGCGCCGTCGACCTGCCGTATGCCGTGCCGGCCCGGTTCGTCGAGTACGTCCGCCACCCCGCCGCGGTCCCCGTAGGCTTCTGGCGGTCGGTCGGCAACTCGCTCAACTGCTTCGCGGTGGAGTCGGCGCTCGACGAGCTCGCCCTCGCGACGGGACGCGACCCGGTCGAGCTGCGCCTGTCGCTGCTCGCGGACGAGCCCCGGGTGGCGGACGTGCTGCGCACGGTTGCCGCCGCATCGGGATGGGGTACGACGTCACCGGCCGGCACAGCGCGCGGCGTCGCCCTCACGCGCTCGTTCGGCACCATCGTCGCGCAGGTCGCCGAGGTGACCCAGCCGAGCCCGGGTCGGATCGCGGTGACGAGGGTCTGGTGCGCGGTCGACTGCGGCCAGGTCGTCAACCCCGACACGGTGCGGGCCCAGATGGAGGGCGGGATCGCCCACGGGCTCAGCGCGGCCCTCTGGGGGCGGATGACCTTCGACAAGGGCGTGGCCTCACCGCGCAACTTCGACGGCTACAAGATGGTGCGGATGCGCGACATGCCGAGGGTCGCGGTGACGATCGTGGCGAGCACGCAGCCTCCCGGCGGCGTCGGCGAGCCGGGGGTGCCCCCGGTGGCTCCGGCCGTGGCCAACGCCTGGGCCCGCCTGACCGGCATCCGGGCCCGACGTCTGCCCTTGCAGTAGTCACGACGACGAGATGCCCGGCGCCCCCCTCGGGCGTCGGGCATCTGGTCGTCACGCCCGGCGTCCCCCTCGGGCGTCGGGTGCGTGTCGTGGGACGGGCTCAGGGCCCGACGGGCACCCTCACGACCGTCTTGGGGTGCGACCGGGCGGCGGCCGGGAGCAGCGGTACCCCCACGGTGGTGGTCTGGCAGCCGAGGGCCACGTCGTGCCCCAGCCCGGCGTTGAGCAGGTCGACGCACACCTGGTGGACCCCCGAGGTGGCGGGTCGCGTGACGGTGAACCCGTGGTAGGAGCCGTGGGCCGGGTAGTAGCGCGACACGTCGGGGCGGTAGCCGTCGGCAGCTGCCGTCGTCGCCACCCCGTCGACGCTCACGCGCACGCTGAGGGTGGCGTCGCTCTCGCCGTCGAAGCCCCAGCCCCGGGCCGTCAGGCCGCTCGGGCCGGCGGACACCACGGCGTCGAGACGCCCCGTCGGCGTCGACGCGGCCGTCACGCCGGGCCCGGTGACGGCTCGCCAGGTCGCGACGTCCATGACGCCGGACGAGGTGAGGTGGCGCGCTGCCTGGTAGACGCGCAGCGCCGTGGTCGTGGCGGCGGTCCAGGTCGTGCCGGTGCCGAGCCCGAGCAGCTCGTTGAC
>JALYVC010000155.1 GCA_030853445.1 Actinomycetota bacterium
CCCGTGCGGTCGGCCAGCGCCGCAGCAGCGGTGAGGGCGCCGGGCACCGACGCGAGCCGCTCCCCCACGAGGACGATGCCGCCCTCGGCGAGGCGAGCCTCGAGCGCACGACCGTCCTCGGTGTCGCCGATCCCGGCGAGGACCACAGCCTCCTGCCCGGGAGCGGTGGGCAGCAGCAGGCCCGACAGCTTGCGCAGGCCGCGGCTGGCGTACGGGGCCACGGAGGCCACCGACGCCCCGGTCTTGCGGACTGCCTTGCGCAGACGCAGGAACACGATGGGCGACTCGTCCTCGGGCTCGAAGCCGACCAGCAGCACGGTCTTGGCCTGCTCGAGGTCGGCGTAGGTCACGCCGCCCCCACCGGGGCCGGTCGAGACGACGCGCGCAGCCAGGAAGTCGGCCTCCTCGGCCGAGTGCGGCCGGGCGCGGAAGTCGATGTCGTTGGTGTGCAGCGCGACACGGGCGAACTTGCCGTAGGCGTAGGCGTCCTCGGCCGTTGCACGACCGCCGACGAGCACTGCCGCCGCACGGGCCTTGCGCAGACCGGCAGCAGCCACCTCCAGGGCCTCGGGCCACCCGGCAGCGCGCAGCTCACCCGACGCGTCGCGCACCAGCGGCGTGGTGAGCCGGTCGGCGAGCGTCGACCAGGTGAAGGCCCAGCGACCCTTGTCGCAGTTCCACTCCTCGTTGACGCCCGGGTCGTTGGCGGCCATGCGGCGAAGGACGACCCCACGACGGTGGTCGGTGCGGATGGCGCAGCCGGAGGCGCAACCGTCGCAGACCGTCGGGGTCGAGATCAGGTCGAAGGGGCGCGAGCGGAACCGGTAGGCCGCTCCCGTCAGGGCCCCCACCGGGCAGATCTGCACGGTGTTGCCCGAGAAGTACGACTCGAACGGCTGCTCCTGGTAGATGCCCACCTGCTGGAGCGCACCGCGCTCGATGAGTGCGATGAAGGGGTCGCCGGCGATCTGGTCGGAGAAGCGGGTGCACCGGGCGCAGAGGATGCAGCGCTCGCGGTCGAGCAGCACCTGGCTCGAGATGTTGATCGGCTTGGGGTAGGTGCGCTTGACGTCCTCGAAGCGGGACACGGCGCGACCGTTGCTCATCGCCTGGTTCTGCAGGGGGCACTCGCCACCCTTGTCGCAGACGGGGCAGTCGAGCGGATGGTTGATGAGCAGGAACTCCATCTGCCCGTGCTGGGCCTTGTCGGCCACCGCGGAGGTGTGCTGGGTGTTGACCCGCATGCCCTCGGTCACGGTGATCGTGCAGGAGGCCTGCGGCTTCGGCATCGGGCGGAAGGAGCCGTCAGGGCCGGGGGTCGCGATGTCGACGAGGCACTGTCGGCAGGCGCCGACCGGCTCGAGCAGCGGGTGGTCGCAGAAGCGTGGGATCTGCACCCCGACCTCCTCGGCGGCCCGGATGACGAGCGTGCCCTTCGGCACCGAGACCGCGATCCCGTCGATGGTCAGGCTGACCCCGTCGACGACTGCGGGCACGGAGGCGTTGCCCCCGGTGCTGACCGAGTTGCCGCCGGACGCCGGGCTGTTCGTCGTCGGGCCGACGGCCGGGGTCGTGGGGGTGGTGGTCATGCGGACGCGGACTCCTTCGTGGCGACGATGTCGGCGAAGTACGACGACGCGTCTCGGTCGAACGGGCAGCCGTCGACCGTGAGATGGGCGCGGTACTCGTCGCGGAAGTACTGCAGGCTGCTCGTGATGGGCGAGGTCGCCGCATCACCCAGGGCGCAGAACGAGCGGCCGAGGATGTTGTCGCAGATGTCGAGGAGCTTGTCGAAGTCGACCTCGGAGGCGGAGCCTGCCGGGCCGTGCTCGAGGCGCTCGAGGATCTGCGCCAGCCACCACGTGCCCTCGCGGCAGGGCGTGCACTTACCGCACGACTCGTGCTGGTAGAAGTCGGTCCACCGCTCGACGGCGCGCACGACGCAGGTCGTCTGGTCGAAGATCTGCAGCGCCCGGGTGCCGAGCATCGAGCCGGCCGCGCCCACCGACTCGAAGTCGAGCGGCACGTCGAGGTGCTCGTGCGTGAACAGCGGGGTGGAGGAGCCGCCCGGGGTCCAGAACTTCAGGTCCTTGCCACCGCGCACGCCCCCCGCCAGGTCGAGCAGCTCGCGCAGGGTGATGCCCAGCGGGGCTTCGTACTGCCCGGGCTTCGTGACGTGACCAGAGAGGCTGAAGATGCCGAAGCCCGTTGACTTCTCGGTGCCCATGGCCTTGAACCAGTCGGAGCCGTGGAGCAGGATCGGCGGAACCGAGGCGATGCTCTCGACGTTGTTCACCACGGTGGGCCGGGAGTAGAGACCGGCCACGGCCGGGAACGGGGGCTTGAGCCGGGGCTGACCGCGACGACCCTCGAGCGAGTCGAGCAGGGCCGTCTCCTCACCGCAGATGTAGGCGCCGGCGCCGGCGTGCACGGTGATGTCGAGGTCGAAGCCCGAGCCGTGGATGTTCTTGCCCAGGTGGCCTGCGGCGTACGCCTCCTCGACGGCGCGCATCAGCCTGCGGTAGACGTGCACGACCTCACCACGCAGGTAGATGAAGGCGTGCGTACAGCCGATGGCGTACGACGTGATGACCATGCCCTCGATGAGGAAGTGCGGGGCCGCCAGCATCAGCGGGGTGTCCTTGCAGGTGCCCGGCTCGGACTCGTCGGCGTTGACCACGAGGTAGCGGGGGCCGCCGTCGGGTGGGGGCAGGAAGCCCCACTTCATGCCCGTCGGGAAGCCGGCGCCGCCGCGGCCGCGCAGGCCCGACTCCTTGGTCATGGTCACGAGGTCGGCCTGCGACATGCCGAGGGCCTTCTTCAGCCCCTGGTAGCCCTCGTTGTCCTCGTAGGTCGCGAGCGTCCAGGACTGCGGGTGGTCCCAGAACTTCGTGAGGATGGGGGTCAGTGCGGTGCTCACAGGCCCGCCTCCTTGTTCTTGGCCGAGTGGGTGGTCGACTCACCGGGCGTCTCGTCAGGAGCGTTGCTGGGGGTGTCCGTGGAGGAGGTGCGGCCGGGCGTCAGGCCACCGCGCTCCCCGGACGGGCTGGCCTCGGGAGACTGAGCGGCGTTGGCGCCGTCGTCTCCGGGAGCGCGCCACCCGCGGGCCTTGGCGATGGCCAGCCCCTCGACCGAAGCCGGTCCGGCGCCGACGCCTTCGTCGGCGAGGCCGTCGGGGAAGCCCGCGAGCACTCGGGAGACGTGCTTGAAGGAGCAGACCCGGCTCGGGCCACGGGTCGGACGCACGGGCCTGCCGGCGCGCAGGTCGTCGACGAGCTGCATCGTCGACTCCCGCGTCTGGTTGTCGAAGAACTCCCAGTTGGCCATGACCACGGGGGCGTAGTCGCAGGCCGCGTTGCACTCGACGCGCTCGAGGGTGATCTTGCCGTCGGCGGTGGTCTCGTCGTGACCGATCCCGAGGTGCTCGCTAACGGCCTCCCAGATGAGGTCGCCGCCCATGATGGCGCACAGGGTGTTGGTGCAGACCCCCACGGTGAACTCGCCGTTGGGGTGGCGCTTGTACTGCGTGTAGAACGTCGCGACCCCGCTGACCTCGGCGGTCTCGAGGTCGAGCAGCTCCGCGCACAGGGCGATGCCCCGACCGGAGACGTAGCCGTCGATGCTCTGCACGAGGTGCAGCAGCGGCAGCAGCGCCGAGCGGGCGACGGGGTAGCGCGCGATGACGAGCGCCGCGTCGGCGCGCAGCTGCACCTCGACGTCGGCGGCGTAGGGCGCCCTGCTGGCCTCGCTGACGGTCAGGTGACCGGCAGCGGTCTGGGGCGCGGACAGGTCGGTTCCGTGGGTGGCGGACATCAGCGGTCCACACCTCCCATGACGGGGTCGATGGAGGCAACGGCGACGATCACGTCGGCGATCTGGCCGCCCTCGCACATCGCGGCCGCGGCCTGCAGGTTGTTGAACGACGGGTCACGGAAGTGCGCTCGATAGGGCCGGGTGCCCCCGTCGGAGACCAGGTGGCAGCCGAGCTCGCCCTTGGCGCTCTCGATGGCGACGTAGACCTGGCCGGCCGGCACGCGGAAGCCCTCGGTCACCAGCTTGAAGTGGTGGATGAGCGACTCCATCGACTCACCCATGATCTCGCGGATGTGGTCGAGGGAGTTGCCCTGGCCGTCGGTGCCGACGGAGAGCTGGGCGGGCCAGGCGATCTTGCGGTCGGCCACCATGACCGGCTGACCCTCGGTCGCTTCGAGTCGGGTGACGGTCTGCTCGACGATCCGCAGCGACTCCTTCATCTCGTCGATGCGGATCACCAGGCGCCCGTAGGAGTCGCAGCTGTCGCGCGTGATGACGTCGAAGTCGTAGGTCTCGTAGCCGCAGTAGGGCGACGACTTGCGCAGGTCGTGCGGCAGACCGGTGGAGCGCAGCACCGGCCCGGTCATGC
Organism: Actinomycetota bacterium; assembly: GCA_030853445.1. Taxonomy (GTDB): domain Bacteria; phylum Actinomycetota; class Actinomycetes; order Actinomycetales; family Dermatophilaceae; genus Lapillicoccus. The sequence continues at coordinate 4,403 of JALYVC010000155.1, forward strand.
CGAGCGCCATGCAGCCGGTGAGGTCGAGGTAGCCGACGCCCACGGTGCGGCCCTTGAGGATCGGGTTCTCCGTGAGGAGCAGCTCGAACTCGTGCAGACCGGTCCGCACCTCGGCCACCATGTCGGTGATCTCGCTGTAGACGCCCTTGGGCAGGTCCTGCGAGACACCTCCGGGGCGGATGTAGGCGTTGTTCATGCGCAGGCCCGTGACCATCTCGATGATCTTGAGGACCCGCTCGCGCTCACGGAAGCCGACGGTCATGACCGTCGTGGCCCCCATCTCCATGCCGCCGGTGCCGATGGCCACGAAGTGGGAGCTGATGCGGGTCAGCTCCATCATGAGCACCCGGATGATCGAGGCCCGCTCGGGGACCTCGTCGGTGATGCCGAGCAGCTTCTCGATCGCCAGGCAGAACGCCGTCTCCTGGAACATCGGGGTGAGGTAGTCCATGCGGGTGCAGAACGTCACCCCCTGGGTCCAGGTGCGGAACTCCATGTTCTTCTCGATGCCGGTGTGGAGGTAGCCGATACCCGCGCGGGTCTCGGTCACCGTCTCGCCGTCGAGCTCGAGGATCAGCCGCAGCACCCCGTGGGTCGACGGGTGCTGCGGGCCCATGTTGACGACGATGCGCTCCTCGTGCAGCGAGGTGGCCTCATCGACGAGGACGTCCCAGTCACCGCCCGAGGCGTTGAAGACGTGCGCGCCCTCGGCGGCGCTCTCGTCGGCGGCCGAGGTGGCGTACGGGTCGCTCTGCGTGCCCGCGCGCGAGGCGTTGTCGTGGGTGTCGTTGGTAGTGGTCATCAGGAGTACGACCTCCGCTGGTCCGGCGGTGGGATGGTGGCGCCCTTGTACTCGACGGGTATTCCGCCGAGAGGGTAGTCCTTGCGCTGCGGGTGGCCCGGCCAGTCATCGGGCATCAGGATGCGCGTCAGAGCCGGGTGCCCGTCGAACTGGATGCCGAACATGTCCCACGTCTCACGTTCGTGCCAGTCGTTGGCGGGGTAGACCGAGACCACAGACGGGATGTGCGGGTCGGCGTCAGGGCAGGTCACCTCGACCCGGATCCGCTTGCTGCCATTGGTGATCGAGAGCAGGTGGTAGACCGCGTGCAGCTCGCGGCCGGTCTCGTCGGGGTAGTGGACACCGGAGACGCCGGTGCAGATGTCGAACCGCAGCGCCGGGTCGTTGCGCAGGGTGCGGGCGACCTCGAGCAGGTGCTCACGTCGCACGAACAGCGTCATCTCGCCGCGGTCGACGACCACCCGCTCGACGGCCTCGGACATCGAGGCGCTGCCGCCGACCAGGGCTCGCTCGAGCGCGTCGGCAGCCTCGTCGAACCAGCCGCCGAAGGGCCGGGCCGTGGCCCCCGGGAAGAGCACAGGCGTCTTCAGACCGCCGTAGCCCGAGGTGTCTCCGCCCTGCGTGGCCCCGAACATGCCGTCACGCTCGCTGACCACGACGGGGGACGTGTCGACGTCTTTCCCGCGGAGGATGACGTCGGCGTGCTCGTCGACGGCTTCCTGGCCCTCGGCGTGCCGGGTGGTGCCGGTGGTGTCGTCGGCCATCAGGCGAGCAGTCCCTTCATGGCGTGGGTCGGGGTGGCGGCCAGGGCGGCGGCCTCGGCAGCCTGGATGGCCGTGACCCGGTCGACCCCGAGCGGCATCTTGAGGATCTCGTCGTGCAGCGTGAGGATCGCGTTCAGCAGCATCTGGGGCCGCGGCGGGCAGCCCGGGAGGTAGATGTCGACCGGGATGATGTGGTCGACGCCCTGCACGATCGCGTAGTTGTTGAACATGCCGCCCGAGCTCGCGCAGACGCCCATCGAGATGACCCACTTGGGCTCGCTCATCTGGTCGTAGACCTGGCGCACGACGGGGGCCATCTTCTGGCTCACCCGGCCGGCCACGATCATCAGGTCGGCCTGGCGCGGGGTCGCGGCGAAGCGCTCCATACCGAAGCGGGCGATGTCGTAGTCGGGTGTGCCGACGGCCATCATCTCGATGGCGCAGCAGGCCAGACCGAAGGTCGCGGGCCACATGGAGGTCTTGCGCATGTAGCCGGCGAGGTTCTCGATCGAGGTGAGCATGAAGCCTGCCGGCAGCTTCTCTTCGATTCCCATGGGTGTCTCCTAGTCCCAGTCCAGCCCGCCCCGACGCCAGACGTAGGCGTAGGCGACGAACACGGTGAGGATGAACAGGACCATCTCGACTAGCGCGAACAGTCCCAGCTGGTTGAACGCCACGGCGAAGGGGTAGAGGAAGATGCTCTCCACGTCGAAGACGATGAACAGCATCGCCGTGATGTAGTACTTGATCGGCACGCGACCGCCACCGGAGGCCTGCGGGGTCGGCTGGATGCCGCACTCGTAGGCCTCGAGCTTGGCGCGGTTGTAGCGCTTGGGGCCGACGACGAGGCTGGTGCCGACCGACAGGACGGCGAAGCCGAAGCCCAGGGCCAGCAGGAACAGGAGCGGGATCCACTCGTTGGTCATCGCGTGCCTTCCTGGCATTCGGGTCGTCGCGCTCTGGGCGCCGCGGGGAGGTCGGGTGTCTGGGTCCGGTCGAGCGCACCCATCCTAGGGGCCCCGCCGACCGGGCGCTGCGCGCCGGGGGTGGGTGCGCTCATGCGTCGGGCGCGATCGACGACATCGCGTGGATCAGGCGGTCGCCGACCCGGCCCCCGCGCTGCTCGGGCAGGTTGGCCATCACCTTGAGCAGGAAGCGCATCATGATCGTGCGGGGCAGGCCGTACTTCGTGGCCAGGCGCATGATCTCGGGCTGGCCGATCGCGTGGGCGAACCAGCGACCGAGGGTGAAGTAGCCACCCAGCTCGTCCTTCATGGCCCGCGGGTAGCCCGCCAGCACCCGCTCGCGCTGAACGTCGCTCGGGCGCGCGAGCGCCTGCGCGACCACCTCGGCGCCGATGCGGGCGGCCTCGAGGGCGTAGTCGATGCCCTCGCCGTTGAACGGGTTGACCATGCCGCCGGCATCGCCGACGAGCAGGAGTCCATCGGCATACAGCGGGGTGCGGTTGAAGCCCATCGGCAGCGCGGCCCCGCGGACCGGGCCGGCCGACTCGTCGTGCTCGAGGTGCCAGTCGGCGTCGATGTCGGCGACCCAGCGACGCATGACGTCCTTGAAGTCGGTCTTCTGGAAGGCCGAGGTCGTGTCGAGGGTGCCCAGACCGACGTTGGTGCGGCCGTCCTCGAGGGGGAAGAGCCAGCCGTAGCCGGGCATGAGGATGCGCTTGCCGCTGTCGTCACGGGTCCACAGCTCGAGGTGCGACTCCATGTAGTCGTCGCGGCGCGGGGTGCGGTAGTAGGCGCGGACGGCGACGCCCATCACCCGGTCGTCGCGCTTGGGCCGGCCGACGGCCGTGGCGAGACGAGAGGAGACGCCGTCGCTGGCGACCACGACGGGTGCGCGGTAGGTGATCGTCTCGCCGGTGTCGCGCCCACGCTCGTCGAGCCGCTTGGCCGTGACGCCGGTGACCCGGCCGCCGGAGTCGCGCACCGGGGCCGTGACGCTCGTGCGCTCCTGCAGCAGGGCGCCCTTGCGCTCGGCGTGCCGCGCGAGGGTCTCGTCGAGCATCGCCCGGGTGCGCACCATGCCGTAGCCCGGGAAGGTCGAGGTCTGGGGCCAGTCGAGCTGCAGGGTGTGCCCGCCGCCCTTGATCCGCAGGCCGAGGGTGCGCTGCCAGTCACTGGTGTCGACCCCGAGCGAGGTCAGCTCCTTGGTCGCCCGCGGCGTCAGCCCGTCGCCGCAGATCTTGTCGCGGGGGAAGGTCGACTTCTCGAGCAGGACGACATCGAGCCCGTGGTCGGCGAGGTAGGCGGCCGTGGCACTGCCCCCGGGCCCGGCGCCGACGACGATCACATCGGCGCTGGGCCCCTGCGTGGGGGTCGAGCCGGGGGCACCGGAGCGGGTGCTGGTGGTCATCGTCGGGGTGCGCCTTCGCTGCTTGTGAACAACTTCACGAACGTCCCACCGAGTCTAGGCCAGCCCTGCGGGCGTGTCAGATCGGGGCTCGGACGGCCCAAGCTCGCCGGGTCAGGCGCCGGGCTTGGTGGCCCGGTGGAGGGCGACGATGCCCCCGGTGAGGTTGCGCCAGGTCACCTCACCCCAGCCGGTGGCGGCGATCGCCTCGGCGAGCTCGCGCTGCGCCGGCCAGGCCCTGATCGACTCGGCCAGGTAGACGTAGGAGTCGGGGTTGCTCGAGGTGCGACGCGCGATCGGCGGCAGCGCCCGCATGAGGTAGTTGGTGTAGACCGTGCGGAAGGCCGCGTTGGTGGGGGCGCTGAACTCGCACACGACCAGGCGCCCACCCGGCTTGGTCACCCGCAGGAACTCGGTGAGCGCGGCGTCCATGTCGGAGACGTTGCGCAGCCCGAACGACATCGTGACCGCGTCGAAGGAGCCGTCGGCGAAGGGCAGCTGCATCGCGTCGGCGGCGGTGAAGGCCAGGTCGGGTCGACGTCGACGGCCGACGCGCAGCATGCCCACCGAGAAGTCGGCGGGAACGACTCCCACACCGGCGTCGGCGAAGGGCTCCGAGCTCGTGCCGGTGCCGGCGGCGATGTCGAGCACGCACTGCCCCGGCCGCGCGTCGACGGCGGCCACGGTGGCACGCCGCCAGGCCCGGTCCTGCCCCAGCGACAGCACGTCGTTGGTGAGGTCGTAGCGCTCGGCGACCCCGTCGAACATCTGCGCGACCTCGGCGGGCTGCTTGTCCAGGCTGGCGCGGCTCATGGGACCAGTCTCGCGCATGGGCGCGGGCCCCGTCCGCCGTGGCCGACGTGAGGCGCCGAAGGGCGTACCGGGCTCACCGGTAGGGCTGTGACCTCACCCACCTCTGCTGCGCTGACCGCGCGACCCACAGGACGGGCGACAGGGGCCGCCGTAGGCTTGAAGGTGATGTCCACCGCCCTCGCAACCGAGTCGACCGCCGCAGCGGTCGGACCACTGGTCGTGCGCTCGTTCGCGCTCGACGACCCTGGTCCTCTGCTGGCCCTGCTGCCCGCGCTGACGGCGACGGAGCTCGTCTCCTGGGTGCGCCGCGGTGAGGGGCTCGTGGGCTGGGGCCGGGCAGCCACGTGCGAGACGTCGGGGCCCGAGCGCTTCGCCCGGGCGCAGGAGTGGTGGACGGCTACCGCCGGGCACGCCGTCGTGCGCGACGAGGTGGCGCTCCCGGGCAGCGGACCGGTCGTCTTCGGGTCGTTCCCCTTCGCCGACGACTCGTCCGACCTGGCCCGGCTCGTCGTGCCCGCAGTCACCGTCGGGCACCGCACCGGCCGGTGGTGGGTGACGACCGCCGGCGTCGAGCCGGCGCTGACCACCCTGCCCGGAGTGGGCTCGACCGGTGAGCCGGCCGCTCCGACCGACATCGCCTTCTCCGACGGTGCCCAGCCGCCCACCCGCTGGGCGGCCAGCGTCGCGGAGGCCGTGCGCCGCATCACCCGTGGTGACCTCGACAAGGTGGTGCTGGCCCGTGACCTCGACGTGCGGTCGTCGACGCCGATCGACGTGCGGTGGGTGCTGCAGCAGCTCGCGGCGCGCTACGACACCACATGGACCTTCAGCGTCGCCGGTCTGGTCGGGGCGACGCCCGAGCTGCTCGTGCGCCGCGACCAGGGGCTGGTGACCTCGCGGGTGCTGGCCGGCACCATCCGCCGGACCGGTGACGACGCGTCCGACGCCGCGCTGGCGGGCTCGCTGGCTCGCTCGAGCAAGGACCTCGAGGAGCACGAGTACGCCGTGCGCTCGGTGGCCGACGCACTGGCCCCGCACTGCTCGTCGATGAACGTGCCCGAGTCGCCCTTCGTGCTGCACCTCAGCAACGTGATGCACCTCGCGACCGACGTGGCGGGGGTCAGCGCCGACGACGTCACCTCGCTCGGGCTCGCCGCCTCCCTGCACCCGTCGGCAGCGGTCGGCGGCACCCCCACCGAATCGGCGGTCACCCTCATCGCCGAGCTCGAGGGCATGGACCGCGGCCGGTATGCCGGCCCGGTCGGGTGGATGGACGCCACCGGTGACGGTGAGTGGGGCATCGCCCTTCGCTGTGGTCGCTTCGACGACGAGGACCCTCGCAGCATCAGGCTGTTCGCGGGGTGCGGCATCGTGGCGGGCTCCGACCCGGATGCCGAGGTCGCCGAGTCGGACGCCAAGCTCGTGCCGATGCGCGACGCCCTCACCGCTCCCTGAGCCGACCCGACCCGGCCTCGCTCGCCTGACGGTGCGGGGGTTGACTCAGAGTCGGTGCGCTCGACTCCCTCCCGGGCCAGGGTTGACCCAGAGTTGAGCCGCTCGGCTCATGCTCTGACGGCAGCCGACCTCGACGACTGTGAGTCGACCTGGACCCGGGAGGGGTCCGCGAGGGTCCGGCAGGGCCTGGCAGACGGGGTCACACCTGGGGCATGACCTGGCTCGCGACGAGCTCGAGGTGCTCGAGGTCGCGCAGGTCGAGCACCTGGAGGTAGACCCGGTCGGCGCCGGCCACGGCATACCGGCCGAGCGTGTCGACGCACTCGGCGACCGAGCCGGCGACGCCGCTCCCCCGCAGCTCGGCCGGCTCCCGGCCGATGGCAGCGGCTCGCCGCGCCACCTCGCCCTCATCGCGACCGCAGCACAGCACGAGGGCCGACGACATCGTCAGGGTGGCGGGGTCGCGCCCGATCGCCTCGCAGGCGCGGCGCACCCGGGCGAACTGCTCCTGTGACGTCTGCGCCGACTGGAAGCCGCTGTTGAACTCGTCGGCGTAGCGGGCGGCGAGGGCCGGGGTGCGCTTCTTGCCACCGCCTCCGACGATGACCGGAGGCCCTTGTGCCGTCACGGGTTTCGGCAGTGCAGGCGAGTCGATGACTGGGTAGTAGGTTCCCGGATAAGAGAACTTCTCCCCGACCGGCGTCCGCCACAGCCCGGTGACGACCGCCAGCTGCTCCTCGAGCCGGTCGAAGCGCTCGCCCAGCGGCGGGAAGGGGATGCCGTATGCCGTGTGCTCCGCCTCGAACCACCCCGCCCCCAGCCCGAGGTCGACCCGGCCACCGCTCATCGCGTCGACCTGCGCCACGCTGATCGCGAGCGGTCCGGGAAGGCGGAAGGTCATGCTCGACACCAGGGTGCCGAGCCGGATCCGCGAGGTCTCGCGGGCCAGACCCGCCAAGGTCACCCAGGCGTCGGTCGGGCCGGGGAGCCCGTCACCGCCCATGGCGAGGTAGTGGTCGGAACGGAAGAACGCGGCATACCCGCAGTCCTCCGTCGTGCGGGCGACCGCCAGCAGGTCGTCGTAGGACGCGCCCTGCTGGGGCTCGGTGAAGATGCGCAGCTCCATGGGAACAGCGTCGCGTCCCACCGCGAGCGCGGCAAGCCGGCCGGTCAGGCCGGCGGCACGCGCTTGCGCCAGTCCACCGCCGAGACCAGCACCCGCTGCGCCGCTGTGCCGTCCCACTCGACGGCCAGCCCCTGCGTCGTGAGGGCCGCGACCACCTCACCGGCCACGACCTCGTCGGGCACCTCGTAGCCGCCGAAGGCCAGGAAGAGGTCGCTCCCCCCCGGCGCCAGACGCTCGGCGTCCTGCTGGTCAAAGAAGACGTAGCCGCGTGACGCCACCCCCCGCTCGCCGTCGATCTCGGCGTGCCCGCAGGTCTGGCAGCAGGTGAAGCTCATGCGGGCCACGATGCCGTCGGTCTCGAGCGCCGCGAACGCGTCCCGCACCCGCCCGTAGTCGCCCTCGTCGGTCCAGGTGGCCTCGACCCGCAGTCGCTCGCTCCACACGAGCTCCACCACCGAGCCCACGTCGGCGTCGGTCAGGTCGAGCTCGTCGTCCTCGACGTACTGACCGACCAGCGCCTCCCGCACCTCGTCCTGGCCCAGCAAGGCGGGCGCGACCAGCTCGCGAGCCGACTCCTCGAGCCACTCCAGCTGCTCGTCACGGCTCGGACGGTCGGCCGGTGCCGACACGAACCCCGGCGCAGGCCCGGTGGGGGCGGCCGTCGTCTCGTCCGCGAGACCCCCGACCGCTGGCGCCGCCCCAGCCTCGCCGGCGCGTCGTAAGCGGTCGAGGAACCCCATGCCCGCACCCTAGACGAGCGGGCCGTAGGGGCCCGCAGGTCGGTGCGCCATACTCGACGGTCGTGACCTCGGCCCAGCGTGCGATGCGCCTCCTGCAGGCCCTCACCGCGGTGGGGGTCACCGATGTCGTGCTCTCGCCCGGCTCGCGGTCGGCCCCCCTCGCCCTCGCCCTGTATGCCGCCGACCGCGCCGGCGACGTGCGGCTGCACGTGCGCCTCGACGAGCGGACGGCCGGCTTCCTCGCGCTCGGTCTGAGCGTCGGTTCACGCCGCCCGGTGGCAGTGGTCATGACCTCGGGGACGGCGGTAGGCAACCTCCTGCCCGCGGTCATGGAGGCCCAGCACAGCGGTCGGCAGGTCGTCGTCGTCACCGCCGACCGCCCCGACGGCCTGCGCGGCACGGGGGCCAGCCAGACCACGCAGCAGGCCGGCATCTTCGGCGTCTTCGCCCCCTGTGACGACCTCACCGAGGCGACCACCGACGACGACCTCGTCGCCGCGGTCACGCGCGCGGGCCTGCGCCGAGGCCCCACCCAGCTCAACCTGCAGCTCGGCGAGCCGCTGCTACCCGACCCGGAGGAGGCGGCCTGGTGGGTGGGCGCCCAGGTGGGTCTCGGCGACAGGGGACGACACCGCGCCGACGGCCCAGCCATCACTGCCGGCCCGCGCACGGTGGTCGTGGCCGGTGACGACGCCGGCCCCGCCGCCCGGATCCTCGCGCAGCGGATGGGCTGGCCGCTGCTGGCCGAGCCGACGTCGGGATCCCGAGCGGGCACCAACGCGATCCGCACCTACCGCCTGCTCCTCGCCGGGCCGCTCGGCGGACAGGTGCAGCGAGTGCTCGTGGTCGGCCACCCCACCCTGTCGCGCCCCGTCACCCGCCTGATCAGCCGGGCAGACCTCGAGGTGCTCGCGGCTCCTGGGCCCGGTGGGGTGGTCACCGACCCCGGCCGGGTCGCCACCCACCTCAAGGCGGTGCCGGTCGTCCCCGACGACACCACCCCCTGTGACGCCGACGCCGGATGGCTCACGGCCTGGCAGGAGGCCGACCGTCGCCTCAGCGCCCGCATCGACGCCCTCGTCGACGACCTGCCGCCCCTGCACGCCCTGCAGGTCGCCCGTGAGGTCGCCGCCGCAACCACGCCGGGCGCGACGCTCGTGGTCGGCTCGTCCAACCCCGTGCGCGACCTCGACCTCGTGATGGCCCCCTACCCCCCGGGCGAGCACCGCCTCGTCGTCGGCAACCGGGGCCTCGCCGGCATCGACGGCACGGTCTCCACCGCGATCGGCGTGGCCCTCGCCCGCCCTCGCCACGAGGGCGTCCCCCGCCGCACGCTCGCCCTCCTGGGCGACGTCACCTTCCTGCACGACGCCACGGGGCTCTTCCTCGGGCCCGACGAGCCACGACCCGACCTCACGCTCGTGGTCGTGAACGACGACGGCGGCTCGATCTTCGCGGGCCTCGAGCAGGGTTCGGACGCCTACGCCCCTGCGTTCGAGCGGGTCTTCGCGACGCCGCACGGCGTCGACCTCGAGGCCCTCTGCGCCGCCAGCCACACGCTGTTCGAGCGGGTGGGCGACATCGGCTCCCTGCGGGCTGCCCTCGTCGCCGAGCCGCGCGGTCTGCGCGTGCTCGAGGCCCGGGTCGGGCGCGGCGACCGGCGCGCCACGGCCGCTGCCGTCGCTGCGCTGATAGAGGATTGAGCGATGACACAGGCGACGACGGGAGAGGGAGCCACCGGCACGACCGGTATGCCGGGTGCCCCCGGCCCCTCCCAGCCAGAGACGGGTGCCACGCCCATCGTGTCGGAGACCCGCCGGTCACGGGCGGAGACCGGTGGCGGTGGGCAGGGCGAGGACGGGCACGACGCCCCTTCGGAGCGGGGGTCGACGCGCGGCGACGCCGCCCCCAGCATCGCCCGCAGCAGCCTGGCCATGGCGTCGGGCACGATCGTCTCGCGCGTGCTGGGCGTGGTGCGCCAGTCGCTCATCGTCGCCGTGGTGGGCCTGTCGCTGTCGGGTGACGCCTTCACCGCCGCCAACACCCTGCCCAACGTCATCTACATGATCATCGCGGGTGGGGTGCTCAACTCGGTGCTCATCCCCCAGCTGGTCAAGGCGGCCGACCACCCCGACGGGGGCCGCGAGTTCACCGACCGCATCCTCACGGTCGGTGGCGGCGCCATCCTGCTGGTGACCATCGTGTGCACCGCCGGCGCGGGCCTGCTCATGCGGCTGCTCACCGACTTCAGCGGGCAGACCCTCGACCTGGCCGTGTTCTTCGCCCTCATCACGCTGCCGCAGATCTTCTTCTACGGCATCTACGCGCTGCTGGGGCAGGTGCTCGGCGCTCGCGGCCGGTTCCTCGCCTTCGGCTGGTCGCCGGCCATCGCCAACGTCGTGGCCATCGCCGGCCTGGTGTCGTTCCTGGTGCTCTTCCCCCGGCAGGCCGCCGTGGGCGACTGGACCCCGAGGATGGTCTGGTGGCTCGGTGGCACGGCCACCGCGAGCATCGCCGTGCAGGGCATCGTGCTGCTCTACCCGCTCTACCGCAGCGGTTTCCGCTTCACCCCCCGCTTCGGCCTGCGGGGGGTCGGCCTCGGACAGGCCTCGGTCATCGCCCGATGGGCCTTCGCCGCCCTGACGGTCTCGCAGGTGGGCTTCATCCTCGCCTCGCGCATCATGACCAACGCGTCCGACCAGCAGAGCCCCGGCAGCTTCATCGCGGGCCTCACCGTCTACTCCAGCGCGCTGCTGGTCTTCCAGATGCCGCACTCCTTCGTGGCCCTGTCGTTCATCACCGCGATGTACCCCCGCATCTCGGCCGCCGCCCAGCGGCACGACCTGCCCGCGCTGCGCCGCGACTACGTGCGCGGGCTGACCATCCCCACGGCGCTGACCCTGCCGATGTCGGTCGTGCTCATGGTCTTCGCCCTGCCCATCTGCAACCTGCTCTTCCACGCCTACCCCGGCCCGACGGCACTCGTGCTCGCCACCATGGCCCTCGGCGTGGTCCCCTTCGGCATCGACGTGCTCAACCAGCGCTACCTCTACGCCCACGACGACGGGCGCATGGCCTTCACCGAGCAGTGCGTCCTCACCGGCAGCGCGACGGTCATCAACGTCTGCGCCTGGCTCTTCTGCCCGGCGCAGTACGTCGTCGCCGTCATCGCCGGCGGGATCGTCGTCAGCAACGTGCTGAGCTCGCTCTTCGGGCTCTGGGTCATCCGGGCGCGGATCGGCCGACTGGGCGGCGCCCGCATCGTGCGGTCCTACCTGCGCGTCGGGGTCGCGTCAGCGATCTCGGGCCTGGTCGCCTGGCTGGTCGTGCTGGGCTTCAACCACATCCTCGGCGACGGCCGCCTCGAGGCGCTGATCCCGCTGCTCGTCGGCGGCGTCGTCTTCGTCGGCTTCTACCTCACGCTCGCGGCGCTGCTCGAGATCACCGAGGTCGGCGAGCTCGTCGACCCGGTGGTGCGCCTCACCGGCCGCCTGGGCAACGTGCTGCTTCGCAAGGTGCGCCGACCGGCCTGAGCACAGGCACCCGACCTCCTGACCGGGGCAGGTCGCTCGCCGCGACCGAGGGCGCCGCCTCCGCAGGTCGCTGGCCGCGGACGCCCCACGGTGAGCCAGGTGACCCGGGGCAGACGCGACCGCCCTCCCTGCCCGGTTGACGCGACCGGCCCCCGTGAGCCAAGGTAAGCAAGCGCTTAGTCGGCGCGCGCACACCAGCCCCACTCAACGAGGAGAGCCCATGGGTCGCTTCGACGGCAAGACCGCCATCGTCACCGGAGCCAGTCGAGGGATCGGGTTGGCCATCGCCCAGCGCCTGGTCGACGACGGCGCCACCGTGGTCATCACCGCCCGCAAGCAGGAGGCTCTCGACGAGGCGGTCGCGCGGCTCGGCGGCCCGGAGCACGCCCTGGCTGTCGCCGGCCCGGGTGACGACCCGGTCCACCAGGACGAGGTCGTCGCCTCGGCGATCTCGACCTTCGGCGGGCTCCACTTCCTGGTCAACAACACGGGCATCAACCCCGTCTACGGCCCGCTCATGCAGCTCGATCTCGCGGCCGCCCGCAAGATCGTCGAGGTCAACGACATCGCGGCGCTCTCGTGGGTGCAGAAGGCGTATGCCGCCTCCTTCGCCGAGCACGGCGGCGCCATCGTCAACGTCGCCTCGGTCGCGGGGCTCAAGCCCGCCCCCGGCATCGCGTTCTACGGTGCGAGCAAGGCCATGCTCATCCACCTCACCCAGGAGCTCGCGGTCGAGCTCGGCCCGAAGATCCGGGTCAACGCCGTCGCGCCCGCCGTGGTGAAGACGAAGTTCGCCGTCGCGCTCTACGAGGGTCGCGAGGAGGAGGTCTCGGCCGCCTACCCGCTGAAGCGCCTCGGCGAGCCCGAGGACATCGGTGCCGCCGTCGCCTTCCTGCTCTCCGACGACGCCGCGTGGATCACCGGTCAGACGATGGTCCTCGACGGTGGCATCACCATGACCGGTGGCGTCTGATGACCTACCCCGCCGGCTCGACCGCCGTCGTCACCGGCGCCGCCGGAGGCATCGGCCGAGCGATCGCCGAACGCCTCGTCGCCGAGGGCTTCCGTGTCGTCGTGGCCGACCTCGACCCGTCGGTGACGCAGGTTGCCGACGCACTCGGCGAGCACGCCACCGCCTTCTCCGGGGACTGTGCCACCGAGGCGGGCGTCGCCGCGCTGCTGGCGGCCGCCCACGACGCCGTGGGAGAGGTCGACGTCTTCTTCGCCAACGCCGGCGTCGAGGGCGGCAAGGGCCTCGAGTCCACCGAGGCCCAGTGGGCCACGGCGCTGGAGGTCAACGTCATGGCGCACGTGCGCGCCGCCCGGGCCCTCGTGCCCGGCTGGCTCGAGCGCGGCCACGGCCGACTCGTCGTCACCGCCTCGGCCGCCGGGCTGCTCACCATGCTCGGAAGCGCGCCGTACTCCGTCACCAAGCACGGAGCCGTCGCCTTCGCCGAGTGGCTGCGAGCGACCTACTCCCACCGGGGCATCGTGGTGCAGGCCGTCTGCCCGCAGGGGGTCAACACCAAGATGCTCGACGACTCGGGACCCCTGAAGGACCTGCTCTCCCACGACCGCGCCCTCGAACCCTCCGAGGTCGCCGACACCGTCTGGGAGGCCCTGCAGGGTGACACCTTCCTCGTGCTCCCCCACCCCCAGGTCGCCGACTACTACCGCGCCCGAGCCAGCGACCCCGACCGCTGGCTGGGCGGCATGGGCCGTCTGCAGGCCAAGCTCGACGCCGCTGCCGGCACCACCCCCACCACGGAGGCAACCGTATGAAGGCATGGCAGGTCACCGCCCTGGGCGAGCCCCGCGACGTCATGAGCCTGGTCGAGCTCCCCGAGCCGACGCTCGGTGAGGGCCAGGCGCGCGTCAAGGTGCTCGCCTCGGCCGCCAACTTCCCCGACGCGCTCATGTGCCGCGGGCTCTACCAGGTCAAGCCCGACCTGCCCTTCACCCCCGGTGTCGAGCTGTGCGGCGAGGTGCTCGAGCTCGGTCCCGGGGTCGAGAGCGGGCTCCGGGTGGGCGACCGCGTCATCGGCAGCTCGGTCATCCCGCATGGCGCCTTCGCCGAGCAGGCCGTCGTCGAGGCCCGAGCCGTCCTCCCGGCGCCGCAGAAGCTGACCGACGCGCAGGCCGGCGGTTTCTTCATCGGCTACCAGACGGGCTGGTTCGGCCTGCACCGCCGCGCCCACCTGCAGGCCGGAGAGACCCTGCTCGTCCACGCCGCCGCAGGCGGGGTCGGCAGCGCGGCCATCCAGCTCGGCAAGGCCGCCGGCGCCAGGGTGATCGGGGTGGTGGGTGGCGAGGCCAAGGCGCAGGTCGCGCGCGACCTCGGGGCCGACGTCGTCGTCGACCGCCACACGCAGGACTTCGTCGAGGTCGTCAAGCGCGAGACCGGTGGCAAGGGGGCCGACGTGATCTACGACCCGGTGGGCGGCTCGACGTACGACCGCTCGACCAAGTGCATCGCCTTCGAGGGCCGCATCCTCATCATCGGCTTCGCGGGCGGCACCATCCAGACCCCCCCGCTCGGCCACGCGCTGGTGAAGAACTACACCATCCTCGGGCTGCACTGGGGCCTCTACGCGAAGGTCATGCCGCAGCTGGTCACCGAGTGCCACGCCGACCTCACCCGCATGGTCGACGAGGGCCTGATCGACCCGCTCGTCAGCGAGCGGATCGGCCTCGACGCGGTGGCCGACGGTGTGCAGCGCCTGGCCGACGGATCCACCGTCGGCCGTGTCGTCTACGACGCGGGAGCCACCTCATGAGCGAGCAAGCCACCCACGGCGCCAACCCTCCGGGCCTCGACCTGGCGGCCCTCTCCGACTGGCTCGGGACCGCGGCCCCCGGCCTGCTCACCGGCGGGCTGAGCGCCGAGGTGGTGACCGGAGGCAAGAGCAACCTCACCTACCGGGTCACCGACGGCACCACCCGGGTCATCGTCCGCCGCCCCCCGCTGGGCCACGTCCTCGCGACCGCCCACGACATGGCCCGCGAGTTCCGCGTCATGGATGCCCTGGCCGACACCACCGTGCCGGTGCCGCTGATGCTCGCCTCGTGCAGCGACGACACCGTGATCGGCTCGCCGTTCTACGTCATGGAGCACGTCGACGGCGTGCCCTACCGCACCCGCGAGCAGCTCGAGCCGCTCGGTCCCGAGCGCACGCGCGCCCTCAGCGAGCGCATGGTCGACACCCTCGCCGACCTGCACTGCGTCGACCCCGAGTCGGTGGGCCTGTCCGACTTCGGTCACCCCGAGGGGTTCCTCGCCCGTCAGGTGAAGCGGTGGGGCCAGCAGCTCGACTCCTCGCACAGCCGCGACCTCGCCGGCTCCGCCGACCTGCGCGCGCGTCTCGCGGCGAGCGTGCCGGTGGAGTCGCCGGCGGCCATCGTGCACGGTGACTACCGGCTCGACAACATCCTGACCGCCGACACCGACGAGCTGGCGGCCGTCGTCGACTGGGAGATGGCCACTCTCGGCGACCCCCTGACCGACATCGCGCTGCTGCTCACCTACCAGCGGGTCGCCCAGCAGGGCGCCACGGGTGTCTCCACCGTCTCGCTCGCCCCCGGCTTCCTCACCGAGGACGAGATCACCACCCGGTATGCCGCCCGCAGCGGTCGCGACCTCAGCCACCTCGGCTTCTACGAGGCCCTCGCCTGCTTCAAGCTCGCGGTCATCCTCGAGGGCATCCACTACCGCTTCGCCCAGGGCCAGACCGTCGGCGAGGGCTTCGGCTCCGTCGGCGAGATGGTCGAGCCCTTGATCGCCCTCGGTCACCAGGCCATGGACCGTCTCGAGCTCACGACCGACACGAAAGGCCAGAACTGATGGACTTCGGCACCGACACCCGCACGCAGGAGCTCAAGGACTCGCTCCTGCACCTGATGGCGACCCACATCGAGCCGGCCCTGCCGACCTTCCACGAGCAGGTCGACGCCCTGCCCGACCGATGGGCGTGGTCGCAGGCTCCCGTGCTCGAGACCCTGCGCGAGCAGGCGCGCGGCGCAGGGCTGTGGAACGCCTTCCTTCCCGGCGCCAAGGGCGCCGGCCTGACCAACCTGCAGTACGCCGCACTCGCCGAGATCACCGGCCGGGCCATCGACCTGGCCCCGGCCGTGCTCAACTGCGCGGCCCCCGACACGGGCAACATGGAGGTGCTCGAGACCTTCGGCACCCCGCAGCAGCAGGAGCAGTGGCTCGAACCGCTGCTGCGCGGCGAGATCCGCTCGTCCTTCGCCATGACCGAGCCTGATGTCGCGAGCTCCGACGCCACCAACATCGAGACCTCGATCGTGCGCGACGGCGACAGCTACGTCGTCACGGGCCGCAAGTGGTGGATCACCGGGGCGATGAACCCCGACGCCAAGATCTTCATCGTCATGGGCAAGACCGACCCGTCGGCCGACCGGCACCGCCAGCAGAGCATGATCCTCGTGCCGCGTGATGCCGAGGGTGTCGAGATCGTGCGCGGCATGCACGTGCTCGGTTACGACGACCACGAGCACGGCGGCCACGCCGAGATGGCCTTCCACTCGGTGCGCGTCCCCGCCACCCACCTCATCGCCGGCGAGGGCGAGGGGTTCGCCATCGCCCAGGCCCGACTCGGCCCCGGCCGGATCCACCACTGCATGCGTTCGATCGGCGTGGCCGAGAAGGCGATCGAGCTGATGTGCGACCGCGTCTCCTCGCGCGTCGCCTTCGGCAAGCCGCTGTCCGAGCAGGGCGTCATCCGCGACTGGATCGCCGAGTCGCGGGTGCGTCTCGAGCAGCTGCGGCTGCTGGTGCTCAAGACCGCGTGGCTGATGGACACCGTGGGCAACCGGGGCGCCCACACCGAGATCCAGGCCATCAAGATCGCCACCCCTGCCACCGTCGAGTGGATCCTCGACAAGGCCATCCAGGCCCACGGCGCCGGCGGGCTCAGCCAGGACTTCCCGCTCGCGTCGGCCATCGCCGGCATCCGCACCCTGCGCTTCGCGGACGGCCCCGACGAGGTGCACAAGAACGCACTGGCCCGCGCCGAGCTGAAGAAGCAGGCCGCCCGCCACGGCTGACGCCGCCACAATGGGTCGTGCTCTCCACCGGTGTCGCTCCGTGGCTCAACCTCGTGGGCCTCTTTGCCTTCGCCCTCTCCGGCGCGCTCACGGGCGTGCGTCGCAGCTTCGACGTCGTCGGGATGGCCGTGCTCGCGACCGCGGCCGCCCTCGGCGGCGGCATCCTGCGTGACGTCCTGCTCGAGGTGCCCGTGGTCGCCCTCGTCACCCCCTCGTGGCTGCTGCTCCCCCTGGCCGCCACCGTGGTCGTCTTCTTCTTCCACCCGGTCGTCAGTCGTCTCGCCCGCGCCGTCGACGTCGTCGACGCGGTCGGTCTCGGCCTCTTCTGCGCGACGGCGACGGCCAAGGCGCTCGCCGTCGGTGCGCCACCCGTCGCGGCCGTCTTCCTCGGCACGGTCACGGGCGTCGGCGGTGGCGTGCTGCGCGACGTGCTCGCCGGCACCATCCCGTCCCTCTTCCGCCCCCAGTCCAGGCTGTATGCCGTGCCCGCCGTCGCCGGCTGCCTCGCCCTCGTCGTCACGGCCCGGGGTGGGCCGGTCACCGACGTAGCGGTGGTCG